>JAGBTR010000248.1 GCA_017631215.1 Clostridia bacterium
TGGCGAGGTCGTCGGTTTTTATGAGAAGAACGACACACTTGCAGAAAACTATGCAAAGTCATTCAACATTCCTCGGTTTCAGACGCCCGAGGAGCTTTTGGCGAGCGAGGCAGAGGGCGTGATCGTCTGCTCGGCCTCCTCTGACCACGCCGAGGATATGATCAAGATCGCTCGCGCAGGCAAGCATATCTTTACCGAAAAGGTACTTGCCCTGACCGATGCCGATTGCGACAGAATCGAGCGTGCAGTCAACGAGAGCGGCGTTAAATTCGTCATTTCCCTGTTCCAGAAATATCTCGCTCCGCGCATCGCGGTCAAGCAGGTGGCGGCAAGCGGCGAGCTTGGAAAGCTGAACTATCTGCGTTTCCGCAACTGCCATTCGGGCAGCACGCGCGACTGGCTCCCCAAGCATTTCTACGATGCCAAGGAGTGCGGCGGCGGCGCGATGATCGACCTCGGCGCACACGGCATGTATCTGACCGAATGGATCCTCGGTATGCCGTCAAAGGCCTGCTCGCAATTCACGGTAAGCTGTGAGCTGGAGGCGATCAAGCAAAAGAACACGGACGGTGTGGAGGACAACGCGGTCACGGTTATGAGCTTTGAGAACGGCGCGATCGCGGTCAATGAAACGGGCTTCGTATCCAACTATTCCCCCGTCACGCTTGAGGTGTTCGGTGAGGACGGCTACGTCCGTATGGTTGGAGATCGCGTGGTGAAATGCACCAAGGCGACCGACGGCGCAGAGGTCGAGGTCGCGCTGGGAGAGGCTCAGCCTTCCCCGCTTGTACAGTTCCTGACGGGCAACATCCTTGACGGCTGCGGCATGAAGGAGGCCAAGGCACTGACTCATATGATGACGATGGCCTACGCACAGTAAGCTATCCTTGATATCCCAAGCAAAGCGATTACGAAAACGGAAGGAAAACTTTACAATGAAGACCCTAACCATTCCTATCTCGGCGCGAAATCTGGAGCGGCAGGATCCCAAGGAAACCTTGGAATTGCTCCGTCGTGTCCACGCCGACCGTGTGTTTCTGACCATTGGTAACTATCGTTACGATGCCGCATCGCGGGCCGACAATTTTGACGTTTTACGGCGCATGGTCAAGGTCGTCAAGGAAGCAGGCATTGCGGTTGGCGCGTGGCTTCACAGCTTTGATTTTCACGATGTTGGAAATGCTCCCTTCACCAAAATGGCAGGGGCTGACGGAAAAACCTCGCCTGCTCGTTTTTGCCCGATGGACGATGACTTTCTCGATTTTGTCGATGATTATATCGCCGAGCTGGCCGCGAGTGGGATCGACACAATTTTGTTTGACGACGACTACCGCTACGGTCACCTCGGTCGTCTGCGCGCGCCTTGCCTTTGCAAGCATCACGTCAAGGATATTTGCCGACGCTTGGGCGAAGAGCTTGACGCCGAGACCATCGGCAATTACGTCTTGTCCGCCTCACCCAATCGCTATCGCGACGCTTGGCTTGCATCCAAGGGCGAGGGACTTGACCGCTTTGCCCGTCGTGTGCGGAGTGCGGTCGACCGCATAAATCCCACCGTTCGCGTCGGCGTATGCGCCTGCATGACCACGTGGGACGGCGACGGCAGCAACACCATTCGTATTGCCAAATATCTGGCTGGTAATACGCGCCCACTGATCCGTCTGATCGGCGCGCCCTATTGGGCTGTTCGTGAAAACGACGGCAATCGCCTCATCGATGTCATCGAGCTCTCGCGTATGCAGGCGCAGTGGTGCCGCGGTGAGGATATCGAGGTACTGGCCGAGGGCGACACCTGGCCGCGTCCTCGTTACACGACGCCCTCCTCTTATCTCGAGCTGTTCCACGCGGCACTGATCGCCGACGGCGGCATCGAGGGCATCCACAAATATATGGTTCCCTATGACGGTCACGCCTCCGTGGAGCAAGGCTATATCGAGGCCCATATGGAAAACGCCTCCTTCCGTGCCTCGCTTGAGCAGATATTTGCCGATAAGAACGAGGCGGGCATCTGCATCTTCGAGCATATGGAGAAGATCAAGGACGCGTGCCTGCGCCGTGCCGACGGACAAGAGATCAATTGGGAACGCGCGCTCTATTCCTCTGCCTCGCGTTTTATCTCGCAATATTCCATACCCACACGCTTCGGCACAGACGCGCGCTGTCTCGCCGTTTTCGGCGAAAATGCACGTCATATTCCATCCCCCGACACACACGACTATCTGCTCGACGGTTACGCTGCCAAGATTCTCTTTGATCAAGGTATGGACGTCGGCATCGAAGCGTGGATGGGTGAGCTTGCCGATGGGCTGACCGCCGATACACAAACGCCTGACCTTTATCATCCGACCAGTGATACGTACTTCCGTATCTTCTACCCGATCACGCTTCAAAAAGCAACGATCAAGCCCAATTGCCGCGTCATTTTGTGGTACGTTATGGGCAACAAAAAATTGCCCGCCGCCTATCTCTATGACAACGACGCAGGACAAAAATTTCTTGTTTTTCTGTTTGATTCGCGCTTTGTCACACGCGACGCGAGCCGAAATTATATGTTTCAGCGTGCGTTGGTCGAGGGCATCCGCGCCATCGACCCCGATGCCCTTCCCGTAATTTGCGAGGGCAACCCCGACCTTTATCTGATCGCCAAGCAAAAAGAAAACAAGCTGACTCTGGGACTATTCAACTGCTGTGCCGATCGGGTGATGCAGCGCAAGATCAAGCTATCCGCTCCCATCCAGTCGGTTCGCTTTATCGGTTGTAACGGTACCTTTGACGGCAACACGGTGGAGATCGACCGACTGGGCGCATTTGATATGGCCGCGCTGGAGGTCGAGTTTTAACTTGAAAGCCGACCACAAGCTTATCAAGCCCAGTCGAGGTCGCTTTTGACTACACGATCAAAACAAAAAAGAGGGCGCCGACATAGCAAGTAAAGCTTGACTATGCCGGTGTTCTCTTTGATTTTATCACTGACGTGATAATGGGTGGTGGAGATGAGCCGTAACTGCTGATTATCACATAATAGGGTATATGGATAGACCGGCTATTACGGGTGCAAAGACTGCGATGGCATGTAAAGTCATAACAGCTTTTCCGGAGCCTCATCGGGACTTGGATAATTTGCGGTGAAGAGGATTTGTGAAAATGGAGGGGGACGGTTCCCTGTACCATTTATTTTACTTCTTGCCTTTCTGCTTCGGATTTATCAGCGTGCCTGAGTATCACCGTTTCACAATTCTCGTCGAACGGATCGTCCAGCGATGTGCTGTATGTATGAGGCAGTACTCAAGGAATTGTTGTTTTGTCAACACCAAACCTCGCTAAAAGTGTTTTGTAAAATTAATCGTTTTTCGGTATGCTATTAAAAGTTTAATACAATCTTTCCGTAATACTTTTCGCTTTGACATACCATGATGTAAATAATTGCGGTTTAAGTGTTTAGGTTCATTTTCAAATCCATCCGCTTTTTTAAAAAGGACTTTAATGTATGTTTGATAATTTAAGAGTTCTAAATGAAACAATCCTGGTAATCCATATCTGTCAGTTTTTAAGATACCGTCAACTATTCGTTCACCTGCTTTTATACCCGTTTTTTTATTTGCACTTGCCGCTGTACTTTTACAACGGATCAATTCTCCGTCTATCAAGGAAATTAGCAAAGATGCACAAGCTGCATAGCATTTATTGTCAAAACAAGTAATTGCTTCATTATATAGTCGATAATCGTTTGATATCTTTGAAAGTTCCGCTTTAAGTTCTGATATTTTTGCCTTATCCAAAGCTCGTATTACAGATTTGTCTGCATCCATTTGAGAACTCGGACAATTTTCCCAAAAGCCAAAAGGAACCATAGAGTGATCAGTTATCCAACCATATTCTCCCCAATTGCGATATGTTTCTTCTATCGCCTGCCAATTATACTCCTTTGCTGCAATATGGACATTTTCCGAAAATCGTTGCAATTCATTTTCACCTTGTAATCGTTCAAACAGTTCTTTCCATTCTGATGTTCCTTTAATTTCATCTACAGCTAAAAGTAGGCGAGGTTCTTCAACTATCATCCTACACAATGAAACAGTAAATGCTTTCAAAGTATCATCAATATCAAAGTTATTTAAAAAATCTTTATCCATCTTAGTCTACCAAAGCTTGTCTACGCCGCAGCATTAGCATTTATCTGATCAATAATCCTTTTAATTCCAAACCAGACGGACATATCGGCAAACACCTCAACGATGCTACCTTTATCCGTGAACGGCGGCTCCTGAAGCACCGATAGATCCTTCATCACACCATTATGTACGATATACTCGATAATTTGGTTGACAAAGTAAATCTGACTCGCATCAAGGCTGACGGTACTCAGATACTCTGCAAACGCCGCCTTCGCAGCCGCCATATCAAGTCCAACGATCTCGCGCACAAACTCACCAAGCGGCTTTTCGCCGTATTCAGCCTCGTAATCCTTTTTACTTCCGATCTCACTCCACAAGATGCGTTCAAGAGCCTTGACATCCTCAGCATTCAACGGAATGTTACTCTTTAATTTCGCAATGACCGCCTCGTCCTGATGCTGACGGATATAGAACTCTGCTTTTGCTTTGTAATTCTTGAGATCATCGCTTTCAAGATCTGATTCGTTCCATTCGGTCGAAAGTATTTCATCGTCAAAATTGGTAATGTACCTTACAACCGTTTGGGGGATATACTTCATCAGGTTGCGAAGATTCTCGCGGATATGCTCGAATTCATTGATGCCGGCATTATCCAAATAATCAGTGTGCAGAATCTTGTTGATCAGCTCGGATTGCGCCATAATTTCGGGGATGTTCGCCACGCCCGCAATACCGCTAACCTTTTTGTAGAGATCGGTGCGAGCGCGCGAATATTTCTTTCCTGCAAGATAAGCAAGTTCAATTCCGTACATCAAGGCATCAAAACGTACCGCCGATGCCTCATCCTCGTCAGGCGTGATCAATGGAGCGAGTTCTTCCGCCATCAACAACGTGTCCTCATAGGTGAGTGAGTTATAGTTGCCGGGATTTGCATACTTCTCCACATAGCGCAAATGCTGGCGAACAGCAAAGCTCTCCATGTTCAATTCACGCACCTTCCTGACCATATCGTCCACCAACGTTTTGCGGAATGCGATCAAATCAGCCGTTTGATAGGCAATATCCTGCAGTTTGAACGCGATCTGTGCCTTGAGCTTAAAGATAGCACCCTGCAAAGCAATTTGATTTGCCGTAGGTCGACCGTTATTCATGCGGAAGAACTCAAAGTTACCGCAGAAATCGAAGATATAGAATTTGTCCTTATCCTTGCCATCCATAAGTCCATCACAACGGCGCGTTCCACGACCGATCATCTGCCAGAACTTCGCCTTGCTCATCACCTTCTTGAAGAAGACAAGATTGAGCACCTCGGGCACATCAATACCCGTATCAAGCATATCGACGGAAATGGCAATTTGCGGCAACTTCTTGGGATCAGAAAATTCGTCAATCGCACTCTGGGCATAGGTCATATAGTTGTCAATGACCTTGGTGTATCCCGGCAGATGGGGATATTCCCTGCCGAAGATCTCGTGGATTTTTTCGGCGTGCTCGTGATTCCTTGCAAAAATGATGGTCTTTCCAAGCTTTTCGCCGTATTCGACCTTCAGTCCATCGTTCATGAGGATGTGAAGCACCTGACGAATGGTGTCCTCGTTGAACACCCACTCGTTGATGGCAGAGGACGCGATACGCTCGGGCAACTCGCCATTTTCATCCTCGAAGGTGTCCTCATATTTTTGTTTATCCTCATCGGAAAGGTCATCGTAAACAATGCCCTGTTCAATGAATTTCAACTTGCTCTCGACCGACATAAAATCAATGAGAAATCCATCGGTAACGGCTTGCGCCAGCTCATAGCCGTAGGTCGGAACACCGTTCTCAAGTTCAAAGATCTCATAGGTATTCTTATCGATCTCGTCCTTAGGCGTAGCAGTAAGACCCACCAACGGTGCGTCGAAATAATTGAAGATATCTGTGTATTTGTTATAGATCGAGCGATGCGCCTCGTCCACGATGACAAGGTCAAAGTAACCGACGGTAAACAGCTTTCTATCGTGTTCGTCCTTGACCGTATCGATGCAGTTCATCATGGTCTGATAGGTCGAGAAAACACAACGCGCGTCAAAGTTCTCCTTATCCTCGCAGAGATTTGTTACAGAGAGGTCGGGTAGCATATTGACAAACGCACGCTTGGCTTGCAGAACGAGCGAATTTCGGTCGGCAAGGAATAGAATATTCTTCACCCAGCCGTGATCCAGCAACACCTTGCAGAGTGCGATGACCGTTCTCGTCTTGCCCGATCCCGTTGCCATAACGAGAAGAGCCTTGCGGCGATTTTTTATGTCAAACACCTCGCAGACCGCCTTGATCGCCCCCTCTTGGTAGTAACGCCCAGCGATGTCCTTGTCTACCATCACATTCTTGAGGCTCGTCCGCATGGTGTGCAGATTGAACAGCTTTTCAAGATCGCGTTTGGAGTAAACGGACGCCACACGTCTCTCGGGATAATGCTTGTCATCCCAAATATGCGTATCAAAACCGTTGGAGAGGAATATGATGGGTCTGCGACCGTATTTCTTCTCCAAAAGATCGGCATAGAGCTTGGCCTGCTGTCTGCCCTTGCTGACGTCCACGCAGGTACGCTTGGCCTCCAGCACCGCCAACGGCTTGCCGTCGTCACCAAAGAGGACGTAATCGGCATAACCGACCTCGCTCTTGTTGGGCATACCGTAAAGCTCGACCTCGTTCAGCCAATCCTTGCCCTCTACCCAGCCGGCATCCTCAAGCATAAAGTCGATGTAGATCTTTCGCGTCTTATACTCGGAAAGTTCCAGAGGCTTGGGCACGTAGGTCTGCTGCTGCTCGGCACGGCGGGCGGTCAGCTCGTCCTTGAGCGCCTTGTTTTCTTCCATCAGCTTGGCAACGTCAATATCGCTTTCGGGAACGAAGGACAAAGCCTCATCCACCGTCAGCGCAAGCAACAACTTGTCAAACTGCCGCTCGGTGTATTCGGGGGCGTAGAAATACGCCACCTGATCAAGAAAAACAAAGAGATTTTCAAGGCAAAGCTCTGCCTGCTCTTGCGTCACCTTTTTGCCGCCGTGTGCTGCATTGTTGCCAAGCTTGCGGATGAACTCCATACGCCGCCAGATGTCGGCGCCGACGATGCCGCGAAACTCCTCGGTGCTCATCAAGCTGACGAGCGTATCCTGATAGGGCATGACA
>JAGBTR010000249.1 GCA_017631215.1 Clostridia bacterium
GCCCAGCGCATCGCATCGGTGCGGGATGCCGACCGTATCGCCGTCATCGAGGCGGACGGTACGATCCAGCACTTCGCGCCGCACGACGAGCTGCTTCGTGTCAGTGCGACCTACCGCGATATTGTGGAATCCCAGAGAAACGGAGGTGTGTCGAATGAATAAGGGACCAATGCCTCCGCAGAATGCCTCGCGTGAGCGCGGTATGGCGGCAATGCCCGATTTTCGTCCGGGACGCCCCGGCGCGGGCCCCAACGCGCGCTTGCACGTCGAAAAGCCCAAGAATATGCGCCGCACCATCGGGCGGTTGCTTCATTACATCGGACGCAATGGCACCTTGCTCGTCGCGCTGCTCGTCTTTATGGCGCTGACGACGGTGATCGATCTGTTCGGACCGATGTTCCAGCAAAAGGCCATCGACACCATTAAGCTGGAGAACGGTGCGCTGTCGGTCGATCTTGAGGCACTGTTCACCTATCTGGCCGTGATGGGCATTGCCTTTGTGGTGGGGGCGATTATGAGCCTTTGCCAGTCGCTCGTCTCGGCCAAGCTGTCGCAGGCGACCGTCTACACGATGCGAAACGATCTGTTCCGCAAGATATCGAAATTGCCCATTTCCTACACCGACACGCATCGCCACGGCGATATTATGTCGCGTATGACCAACGACGTTGAGAACGTGTCCAATGCCGTTTCGCAATCCATCACGACGCTGCTGTCCTGCGTGATCACTTTGGTCGGCGCGTTTTGTATGATGGTGTGGTACAGCTGGCAGCTGACGCTCATTACGCTCGTCACCATTCCGCTGTCCATCACCGTCTCAACGATGCTCGGCAAGTTTATGCGCAAGTATTTCAAGCGTCGCCAAAAGCTGCTTGGTGCCCTCAACGGGCAGGTCGAGGAGATGGTCACCTCCTACAAGACCGTCGTGGCCTATGGCAAGGAGGGTGAGGCTGTGGAAAGCTTTGCCGTCGTCTCGGACGAGTTCCGCCGCAGTAGCATTTCCGCACGCGTGTGGGGCTCCATTATGGGACCCTTGATGAATTTCATCGGCAATCTGCAATACGTCGCGGTGGCGGCGGTGGGCGGCTTTATGATGCTGTCCGGCAGAGGACATATGACCATCGGTAGCCTGCAGGCAATGCTGCAGTATTCCAAAAAGTTTACGATGCCCATCAATCAGGTCGCCAACCAGTATTCCGCCATCCTGACCGCACTTGCGGGCGCGGAGCGTATCTTTGAGATTATGGACAGCGAGAGCGAGATCGACCGAGGCAAGGAGACGCTCGACCGCGATGCGATGCGGGGCGAGATCGAATTTACAGACGTCCACTTCTCCTACGTGGCGGGCGAGCCTGTGCTCAAGGGACTCAATCTGTCGGTCAAATCGGGACAAAAGGTCGCCATCGTCGGCGCGACGGGCTCGGGAAAGACGACCGTCGTCAATCTGCTGACCCGCTTCTATGAGCCCGACAGCGGCACGATCACGGTCGACGGCGTGTCCATCGCGGATATTCCCAAGGAGGAGCTTCGTCGCTCCATTGCCATCGTGCTGCAGGATACCGTGCTGTTTTCGGACAGCATCCGCGCCAACATCCAATACGGTCACCCCGAGGCGAGCGACGAGCAGGTGCGCCACGCCGCCGCAATGGCCAATGCCGACGTCTTTATCGAGCGTCTGCCCGAGGGCTACGAGACCCAGCTGGCAGAGTCGGGCTCGAATCTGTCGCAGGGTCAGCGACAGCTGCTCGCCATCGCGCGGGCGGTGCTGGCCGACCCCAAGATCCTGATTCTGGACGAGGCGACCTCGTCGATCGATACGCGCACCGAGATGCGCATTCAGCAGGCGATGGTCAATCTGATGAAAAACCGCACCTCGCTCATCATCGCGCACCGCCTTTCGACCATCCGCGATGCGGACGTGATCGTCGTCGTGCGTGACGGCGTGATCGCCGAGGCGGGCGACCACGAAACGCTGCTGGCGGCGGGCGGCGAGTACGCCAAGCTGTACAGCAATCAGTTTGCAGGTGTTGCCACCTGATCAAAAAGAGAGGAGGGAAGTGCCTTGAAAACAAACGAGAGCTTTGCCGAGCGTCAAGCGCGCTTCGCTCTGCTTTGCGAGAGAGAGCTGACCGACGGTCGCAGTGCCGCGGGCGTGGGGATCGGTACCTACAAGGAAAAGCGACTGCACGCGTTGCTCAAGGAGTTTTACTGCCCCGACCGCACCCGCCACGAGATCAAGCTGACGGACGGTTATCTGACGGGCGCGTACACCGAGCTGACCGACCTCGCCACGCGGCGCGCTGCCGATCGTTACGTCGCCGATATTCTGACCGAGGACGGCGAGATCATCGAAATTCAGACGGGCGGCTTCTATCCGCTCATCAAAAAGCTGCACTTTTACCTTTGCGCGACCGACTGCCGCGTGAGGGTCGTTCACCCCATCGCGCACGTCAAGTGGTTGCGCTGGATGGATGCCGAGACGGGTGAGCTGACCGAGAGGCGGCGGTCGCCCAAAAAGGGGAGCGTGAAGGATATCGCGCGCGAGCTGTATTGGCTGTTGCCCTATCTGGCCGAGAAGCGGATGACGCTGGTATTGCCGTTGCTTGAGATCGAGGAGACCCGTCTGCTCAACGGCTGGGGCAACGGCGGCAAGCGCGGCTCGAGCCGCTACGATCGCTTTGCCCTCGCGCTGTGCGATGAGATCGTCTTGTCCTCGCCCGAGGACTACGCCGCCGCCTTTCTCCCCCCGCCCGCGC
>JAGBTR010000250.1 GCA_017631215.1 Clostridia bacterium
CGTCACGTCATAGCCCGCCTCGCGCATCAAGAGCGCGGCAACCGCGCTGTCGACACCGCCGCTCATTGCAACAGCGGCTGATATTTTGTTGTCAGGCATCAAGATCGCCTCGCTTTCTTTTCGATGTGTTGAAGGGGATGGAGCAATAAGGTGATGGGGACTTTCGCCCCGACCGCGCGTAGGGCGGGGCTTGCTCCCACCGCGATGGATGGCGATGTCGGTGAACGGCGGCACCAAGGCACCGCTCTACGGTACACGTGTGGCACCGATAAATTTGGCGGCGGGTAGACGCACGTTCCACGTAGGGGCGCGCATTGCGCGGCCGCGAAAAGGGGCTGCCCCAAAAACGGACGACCGATGGTCGCTCCTACGGGGTGGGATGGGCGCCGTTTTACCACATCAGCTCACCGCCGGATCAAGGGCGGCCTCTCACTCCCACCGATGCTCGTGCAGCTCGCCCTCGGTCTGAAAGCCCTCGAAATCCCATTGGCGCAGGACCTCGTAGGCGGCGACGGCGACGGAATTGGAGAGATTGAGCGAGCGCAGCGTGGGCAGCATCGGAATGCGGACGCAGTCATCGGGGTGCTCGAGGAGCAGCTCCTCGGGAAGACCGCGCGACTCGGGACCGAACATCAGATAGACCTCGTCGCCGTAGTCTACGTCCACGTGGCGCGTGCGCCCCTTGGTCGTGAAATAGCAGACGCGCGCGTCGGGATTCTTTTCGTAAAATTCCTCAACGTTGTCGTAATAGGTGATGGACAGCTTGTCCCAGTAGTCCAGCCCTGCGCGCCTCAGGTGCTTGTCGTCGACAGAAAAGCCCAAGGGGCGGATCAGATGCAGATGCGCGTTCGTAATGGCGCAGGTGCGGCTGATGTTGCCCGTGTTGGCGTGGATCTCGGGCTGATACAGAACAATGTGTAGCTTTTTCATACTTTCTCTCTTTCGAACACATACTATGCCGTCATTGTAGCACAGAATGGCGTGCGCGTCAAGATTTGACGAAAATGTTCCATAAAGTTTACAAATTAGCCCGTCTTCCTACATATATGTGCGATATAATAAAACCAACTATTTGAATTTTTAGCGACCGAGATCGGTCGTGTGATCGGATAAAAACGACAGAAAGGCAGGTATCACCTGATGTCTTTGATGACCAAGCTGTTTGGCAGCTACAGTGATCACCAACTCAAAAAGCTGGAGCCCATCGTACGCGCGGTGGAGGCGCTGGCTGAAAAATACGAGGCAATGAGCGAGGAGGAGCTGCGCGGTACCACAGAGCGCCTTCGCGCGCGTCTGGTCGCCGGCGAGACGCTTGACGACGTTCTTCCCGATGCGTTTGCCGCTGTGCGCGAGGCCGATTGGCGCGTGCTGGGCAAGCGTCCCTTCCGCGTGCAGATCATCGGCGGCATTCTGCTTCATCAAGGACGTATCGCCGAGATGAAAACGGGTGAGGGTAAGACGCTGGTCGCCACGATGCCCGCTTACCTCAATGCGCTCTCGGGGAAGGGCGTTCATATCGTTACGGTCAACGACTATCTGGCGCGCCGCGACAGCGAGGAGATGGGTCGCGTCTACGGCTATATGGGGCTGAGCACGGGTCTTGTCGTTCACGGTCAGAGCCGCCAGCAAAAGCGCGAGGCGTACGGAGCCGACATTACCTACGGCACCAACAACGAGTTCGGCTTTGACTATCTGCGCGATAATATGGTCGTCTACAAGAGCCAGATGGTTCAGCGCGGTCACGATTTTGCGATCGTGGACGAGGTGGACTCCATTCTGATCGATGAGGCAAGAACGCCGCTGATCATCTCGGGTGCGGGTGAGGAGTCGACCGACCTTTATGACCGCGCCAACGCATTTGCCAAGAGACTCAAAAAGCAGGTGCGCAAGGAGGTCGATGATAAGGAGGAGCAGGACAGCATCGATGCGGACTACATCGTCGATGAGAAGGCCAATCGCGCCACGCTGACGCCCAAGGGCGCAGAGAAGGCGGAGCAGTACTTCGGTCTTGCCAATTTCACCGATCCCGAAAACGCTACCATCGCGCATCATGTCAACCAGGCCATCCGTGCGCACGGATGTATGAAGCGCGACGTGGACTATATCGTCAATGAGAAGGGTGTTGTCATCGTCGACGCCTTTACAGGTCGTCTGATGCCCGGCCGTCGCTTCAGCAACGGTCTGCACCAGGCCATCGAGGCCAAGGAGGGCGTCAAGATCCAGAAGGAAAACAAGACGCAGGCGACCATCACCTTCCAGAATTATTTCCGTATGTACCGCAAGCTGTCGGGCATGACGGGTACGGCACTGACCGAGGAGAATGAGTTCCGTGAGATCTATCAGCTCGACGTGGTCGAGGTGCCCACCAACAAGCCTATGATCCGCAACGACCGCTCGGACGTCGTCTACAAGAACGTTCGCGGCAAGTACGCCGCCATCGTCCGTCAGATCGCCGAGTGCCACGAGAAGGGTCAGCCAATCCTTGTCGGTACGGTCGATATTGAAAAATCCGAGGTGCTCTCGCGCCTGCTCCGTGATGCGGGCATCCCTCACACGGTGCTCAACGCCAAGCTGCACGAGAAGGAGGCCGAGATCGTCGCGCAGGCGGGTAAGCTCGGCGCGGTCACCATTTCCACCAATATGGCAGGACGCGGTACCGATATTATGCTGGGCGGAAACCCGGAGTATATGGCAAAGGCCGAGATGCGCGAGATGGAGATCGACGAGGATCTCATCGCTCAGGCAACGGGCTCGGCTGAGAGCTCGGATCCTGCCATCAACGAGGCGCGTGCGACCTTCCGCCGCCTGTATGAAAAATACAAGGAGCAGATCGCGCCCGAGGCAGAGCGCGTGCGCGAGGCGGGCGGATTGTTCATTCTGGGAACCGAGCGCCACGAGTCGCGCCGTATCGATAACCAGCTTCGCGGTCGTTCGGGGCGTCAGGGCGACCCCGGTGAGTCGCGCTTCTTCCTGTCGCTTGAGGACGATCTGATGCGTCTGTTCGGCAGCGAGCGTATGCTCAATATGGTGGCCAATATGGGTCTTCCCGACGATATGCCCATCGATGCCCGCATTCTGTCGGGCGCGATCGAGGGCGCACAGAAGCGGCTGGAGGATCAGAACTTCAAACGACGCAAATACGTGCTGGCTTACGACGATATTATGAACCAGCAGAGAACCATCATCTACAAGCAGAGAAGCGATGTGCTCGAGGATCAGGATATCTCCGAGACGGTTCGCAAAATGATCGTGCGGACGGTGGAGGATACCGTGGCGCGCTATACCGTCGGCGAGTCGTCCGACGATTGGGACACTAGCGGTCTGCTCGGCGCCTATGCGGGTGTGCTGACCGGTCCCGAGGACGCACAGCTGACCGAGGAGAGCGTCCGCGAGATGGCTGCCGACGAGGTGGTTGAGCTGTTGACCGAGCGCGCAATGGCACGCTATGAGATGCAGGAGCAGCTGTTCGGTGCGGAGACCTTCCGCGAGGCCGAGCGCGCCATCCTTCTTATGTGCGTCGACCGCGCGTGGATGGAGCATATCGACGCGATGGACGACCTCAAGGGCAGCATCGGTCTGCAATCCTATGCACAGCGCGACCCTGTCACCGAGTACCGCTTCCAGGGCGGCGAAATGTTCGACGCGATGGTGGCTGACATCCGTGCCAATACGGTGCGCAGTATTCTGACCGTTGTGCCCAGAGAGCGCGTGGAGCGCGTGCAGGTCGCCAAGCCCCTCAACGAGGGCTTTGAGGGCGCTAAAACGGCACCCAAGAAGATCGTTCTTGGCAATGCCTCCTCGCAGGTGGCACTCAACGCACCTTGCCCCTGCGGTAGCGGTAAAAAGTATAAAAGATGCTGCGGCGTCGGTGCGCCGAGACATACCAACAATAACTGATCGGGCGGTAGATGCCGTCAAGGAGGGCTGATATGGGCTGGGGGCCTTTGTTCTTTGGATATTTTCTTGCCTTTGTGCCGGGACAGAACGTGCTGCTTTCGACACCGATGCTGCTCATAGGCGGCGGCTTTATGCTGTGGGGTCTGATCCGACTCTCGCGCTATTGCCATACCTTCCGCTATGCCACGCTCGGCGTGGTGCTGATGATGGCGACGGCACTCTTGGGAGCGGGCTTGCTGCTTGTTATGCCTCCCCTTGAGCTGTCGACCGAGACGCTCGGTGTGGCTGATTGGCTGCGCGTGCTCTCCGAGTCGGGGAGATATGTGTGGCTGGATTGGATAAGATTACTGTTTCTGATGCTCTTCCACGTGGCGCTGGCCTTCTCCGTCAAGGAGATCGCCTTGCGTGTCGGCGTGGAAAAGAACGCGGTGCGAGCACTTCGCAATCTGGTGCTGCTCGGCGTGTATGTGCTGGCGATCGTTTTGCAGAGCAGCGGTGTTGGCATCGCGCATCTTGCTGAGGTGGCGACCATCGTGCTTTTGATCGTTTCCGTCTGCAACAGCGTGATGCTGTATTCGTGCTATATGCGCATCGCGCCCGCCGAGGGCGAGGACGCGGAGGACACACGCAAGCCGTCGCGCTTTGCCTTCGTCAACCGTTTCCGCGCCAAAATGCAGGAGCGCGAGGACAAGGCTCGCGAGGCCGACCGCGCATACAGCGAGCAGCAAATGCGCGAGGAGCGCGAAAAGCAGCTTTCACGTATGTCGAAAAAACAGCGACAGCGCGAGGAGGCTCGCGATCGCAACAGAAAATAACCGCCGACAGGGCGGGGAAGGGAGACCGCAAATGGCAAGACAAAAAACAGCACTGGGTCGCGTTGGCTGGACACGGCTTTCGTGGGTCGTCGCGCTGGTGTTGTTATTCAATCCCAATATGCACGGCGTGGATATTTTGCCCGATGCGGTCGGATATCTGCTTCTGATCCATGCGCTTCGTCGGGTGGCAACGCTGGATGACAGCTTTGCCGAGGCGTCACGCCTGCTTGGACGTATGGCCTGGCTGAGTGCGGCGCGTCTTGTGGGGCTTGTATGGATCATCGCCGTTCCCGGTGCAAACGAGCAACCGACGCTTTTGCTGTTGCTCAGCTTCGTGCTGGGTGTGCTGGAGCTGATCACGGTCTTTCCTGCGTGCCATCAGCTGTTCCGCGGATTGGCCTACCTCGGCTCGCGAATGGGCGGCGAGGTCGTGCTGACCTCGGTGCGTGCGGAGCGGAACCGTCGCATTCTTAAGGCGCTGGAGCGGCCGATGAGCGAGGGACGCCGTGCGCGACTGGAGCGCAAGCTCAAAAAGCCGGTGGGGGGCGATATGACCGACCGTGCTTGTCTGGATTGTCTGATTTTTGCCGTTGTGAAAACGGTGCTTTGCGTCCTTCCCGAGCTGAGCGCGCTGTCCGAGCCGACCTATCGCGAGGGTGTGACGCTGGTCAACTGGTACGCCTACGTCAATCTGTTCCGCGTGGCGGCGCTGGCCGTCGGTTCTGTCGTCGGTCTTGTGTGGCTCTGCCGTATGGCACGCTATCTGCTTCGCATTGAGGCGGATACGTCGCTGTGGGAGACGCTTGAGATGCGCTGTGACGAGGACGAGCGCAACCACCCCGAGCGCCTGCCTGCCCGCCATTTGCGCCTTTTTGTGGGGCTCACATTTGCCGCTTTCGTGTTTTGTATCAACTTTTCGGTTGACAACGTCAACCTCTTCCCGAGCGTGCTGACGCCGCTGATCCTGCTTGGTGCGCTGAGCGTGCTTCGTCAGTATTTGTCGCGTCTGACCGTGTGGCTGTGCGCACTGTGCTGTGCCGTTTCGACGGCGGCGTCGGGCGTGGCGATGGCAATGTCGCTGTCCTTCTTCGCCAAGTACGACGTCAGTGCTTATTTTCGCAGTGAAACGGTGCAACGCGCCTACGACGGTGTGTTCGTTGTCACGGTGATAGAGTCGGTCGCTACGGCGCTGATGCTTGTCTTGCTGTTTGTTGTGCTTTGGCAAATGATCGCACGCTATACGGGTCACCACGACGCCGCGACCTTCTGCTATACCAAGGAGGAGATCATCCGCGTCCGTCGCCGTCAGCTCGTCGGGCATACCGTGCCCGTGCTTGTGCTGGGCATCCTCAGCGCGGCGGCACATCCCGTCTACGTCTATCTTTTGCCCGAATATGATTTCGTCTGGCTGATTGACGTTGGCGTCGCGCTCTTGTTTGTTTTCTTCGCATGGATGCGCCTGGGTGATTGGCGTGAGGAGCTGGACCCGCACGCGATGCTGGACGGCAGAAAAGTTAAATAAAGGTCGAGGCATTGGCTTCGACCTTTTTTGCTATGAAATGAGGCAAAGCCCTTGACAAAAGAGAAGGGGTGTGTTATCATAATTAGAGTATGATGTCAAAGTATGCTCATATGAAAGGAGCTTCTGTTTTCTTATGAACGAAACTAAGGACGTTTATGAAATTGACCTGATACAGCTGATCAAAGCACTTTTGAAAAAGTGGTGGGCTATGGCGTTGCCCGCACTGGTCGGTGCTATTCTGATGTTCAGCTATACTACCTTGTTTGTGACTCCTCTGTATCGCTCGACGGCAAAGATGTACATCAACGCGTCGACCTCCAGCAACATCGATATGAGCGGACTTTCCACGGCGCGTGACCTTGTAGAGACGTATGCGTATCTGGTCAAGAATACGCGAATGACGCTTGAGGAGGTCGCCGAGAAAACGGGTCTGGATTACTCCTACGAGCAGATGCGCGGTATGATCTCGGTTGCGGGCGGCGGTAGCACCGAGTTCCTTGAGATCACAGTGGCCTGCCCCAATCCCGAACACGCATGCCTGATCGCCAACACGGTGATGGAGATCCTGCCGGGACGCGCGGCTGCGACCAATCTGAACTCGACCATTTCGGCCGCCGACTGGGCAACGGTTGCCAAGGAGCCCTCGTCGCCCAACACGATGAAAAACGTTATGCTTGGCTTTATCGTCGGCTGTATGCTGGGTGCCGCTGTCATCGTTCTCAAGGAGATCTTTGATGATAAGCTCCAGTCGGAGAGCTGGCTCCAGCAGGCCTTTAAGGACGAGATCCCTGTGCTGGCGGTCATTCCCTCGACGGATCGCGCTCAAGGCAAAAAATCCGGCTACAATTCGTATTACGGCCATTACGCGCCGAACGGTAGAAATTCGTCCCGTTGACCGAGAGCAAATTGAAAAGGAGTTGATCCTATGGCATATAAAAACACACAGGAATCGATGGCGCGAAGAACCGTGCACAAGCTCGGCCCCGAGCTGGATTTTGCGGCGTCTGAGGCATATAAGCTGCTGCGTACCAATTTGTCCTTTTCCATCCCCAATCAGGAGCGTGGTCGTGTGGTCGGTGTGACCAGCCCCCGCCCCCGAGACGGTAAGAGCTATACGTCCATCAATCTGGCGTATTCGCTCGCAGAGGCAGGCAACCGTGTCGTGCTGATCGACGCCGATATGCGTCGCTCGAGCATTGCGTCGACACTGGACAAGCCGCTCTCGCCCGGACTTTCCAACTATCTGGTCGGTGACGCCAAGGACGTGATCCACAAAAGCGTCCTGCACGAAAAGCTGTCGCTGATCACGGCGGGCGATGCCCCCCCAAACCCTGCTGAGCTTGTCGGCTCGGAGCGTATGCATCTGGTGCTGGATGCACTCAGCCAGCGCTACGATTACGTGATCGTCGATCTGCCCCCCATCAATCTGGTGGCAGACCCGTTGGTCGTCTCCAAGTATCTTGACGGCATTATCCTGGTTTTGAGACACGGCGTTTCCAAGCGCAGTGAGATCAAGGATACGGTTCGTCAGCTGAAGTTTGTGGGCGCGCATATCCTCGGCTTCGTGTATAACGGAAACGGTAAGGATCAGGGCGGTATGTCTCGCGGTTATTATCCGGCATCCTACGCACCCCAAAGAAATTCGGGCGTCGTGTCAGAGGATGACAAAACCTGAAGCACTCGCAAACGCGCAACGGTAAAGCACGTGTGGCGCAGGTCGAGAGTAACAATGAAATGGAAATAGTAATTGTTGCCCAAGGTTTGCCCGGCGGTTGCGGTTACTATTTCTTTTTGTAATTCAGAAAAGGGAAGGAGAGAAGCAATGAGCGCAACACGATCCGAAACGGTTGTATGGCGACAGCCGCCTGACTTTCATTCCCATATTCTCCCGATGATGGATGACGGGAGCGACAGCGTGGCGACGTCGCTGGAGATGCTGACACGCAGTGCCGCCTACGGATGCTCCGTGATGGTGGCAACGCCCCATTTTTACCCTGAAAACGAAGGCCCCGACGCCTTTCTTGCCCGTCGTGCCGCGTCGGCGGCGCGTCTTTTGAACGGCGGTTACGATCCGTCGCGCCACCCCTGCGTCTTTCTTGGCGCAGAGGTTGCCTATTTTACCGGTATCGGTCATTGTGCCGACCTTAAACGGCTGACCGTTCTCGGCACGCGGACGGTGCTTGTCGAGATGCCCTTCTGCCGTTGGACGGACTCGATGGTGGACGATATCCTTTTCATTCGCGATCATCTCGGGCTTTGCCCCGTGCTCGCGCATATCGAGCGGTATCGTGCCTTTTACAGCCGTCGACAGCTGGAGCTGCTCATCGAAGAGGGCGTGGCAATGCAGGTCAACGCGAGCAACATTGCCGGTTGTCTGACGCGATATCGTGCCAGACGAATGGTGGCGAGTGGGGTGGTGCAGCTGATCGGGTCGGATTGCCATAATCTCGGTACGCGCCCCCCCAATCTGGATGTTTTGCTGCACGATCTTGCGTCGCACGGTGGGGAGTCGCTTTTGTCTCGGATGACCGAGCAGTGCCGCTTGCTTTTGCGCGGTGCTGTTCCGCTCGAGCAGACACCTGGTACTTGACTTTTCAATTGCATTCGATATCTCTCATATATGACGAAGAGGAGTTTGCTTTTATGAAGAAAAAATTGCTGATGTTGGGCGGTGTCGATCTTGGCGTTACGCTCTGTGCGTACGCCGCGGTGATGCTGTTGGCCTATGCCTTGGAGCACGCGGAAGTAGCGCTTGTCTGGCTTTGGGTGCCTGTCCTTGCGCTCCTGATCGGATACCTTCTCATTTTCGGTGCGTGTCATATCAACGATACGATCTGGCGTTACGCAAGCGAAAAGGATTACATCCGTATTGCCGCCACGACGCTGGGTCTTGGCACGGTTCTTTCGCTTTCGATGTGGCTGAGCGGCGCGGTCGCTGTGCGTCTGCCCTATCATCTGCTGGCGGTCGCGTTGGCAACGGGCGGCGTGGTGCTTTCCCGCTTGATCTACCGTATGCGTTGCTCTCGCCAAAAGGGAGGCGCCGAGACCTCGGTGTCCGGTAAAAGGCTGCTGATCGTCGGCGCGGGCTTTGTCGGCTCGGCGATGGTCAACGACATTCGACGCAATCCCCGCGCAGGGCTGTCCATCGTCGGTCTGGTGGATGATAACCCCCAAAAGATCGGCTGCTCGATCTCGGGCTATTCGGTGCTTGGCAGTACCGAGGACATCGAGCGCATCTGCCGTGAGAAGGATGTGGAGCTTATCTATATCGCCATCCCCTCGGCGACCAATACCGAGCGTGCGCGCATTCTTTCCGAGTGTGCAAAGACCAACTGCACGGTCAAGATCCTGCCCTACTTCTCCGAAATTGAGGGCGAGAGCGACTTTACCCGATTGGTGCGTGACATCACCCCCGAGGAGCTGCTCGGGCGCGATCCTATTCAGGTCGCGGACGACAAGATCTACGAGTTTGTCAGCGGCACGCGCGTGATGATCACCGGTGGCGGCGGCTCGATCGGCTCGGAGCTGTGCCGTCAGGTCGCGGCTCATTCGCCTGCGAGATTGGTCATCGTCGATATTTATGAAAACAATGCCTACGCCATCCAGCAGGAGCTTCGCAACCGCTATGGCGATACGCTCAACCTCGAGGTGTACATCGCCTCGGTCAGAGACGCGAAAAAGATCGACTATCTCTTCTCGCTGGAAAAGCCGCAGATCGTCTTCCACGCGGCGGCGCATAAGCACGTGCCGCTGATGGAGGTCTCGCCTGAGGAGGCCATCAAGAACAACGTCTTCGGCACCTACAACACCGCCCTTGCCGCCAACAACCACGGCACGGATCGCTTTGTGCTCATCTCGACCGATAAGGCGGTCAATCCGACCAACATCATGGGCGCGTCCAAGCGCGTGTGTGAGATGGTTATTCAGTATTTCAGTCAGACCTCCGAGCACACCACTTACGCGGCGGTGCGCTTCGGTAACGTGCTCGGCTCCAACGGCTCGGTCATTCCGCTCTTTAAGGAGCAGATCAAGCAGCGTCACGATATCACCGTGACCGATCCGCGCATCATCCGCTATTTTATGACCATCCCCGAGGCCAGCCAGCTGGTGCTGACGGCGGGAGCGATGGCAAGCGGCGGCGAGATCTT
The DNA here is from genome assembly GCA_017631215.1 of Clostridia bacterium. Lineage (GTDB taxonomy): Bacteria > Bacillota > Clostridia > Oscillospirales > CAG-272 > SIG644. The sequence continues at coordinate 10,383 of JAGBTR010000250.1, forward strand.
TGTGCTCGATATGGGCGAGCCCGTCAAGATCGACGACCTGGCGCGCAAGATGATCAGTCTGTCGGGACTTGTGCTGGGACGCGATATTAACATCCGCTACATCGGTCTGCGACCGGGCGAAAAGCTGTATGAGGAGCTGCTGATGAGCGAGGAGGGGCTTAAGGAGACGCTCAACCACAAGATCTTTATCAGCAGTGTCCTGCCCGTTCCTCCCGAGGTGATGGAGGGGCATCTTGAGATGCTGAGAACGAACATCGTCGAGCGCGTCGGCGTTTCGGGCGACGAGGTGGAGCGTTTGCTCAAGGTCATCGTTCCTTCCTTCCAGCGCTACGTGCCCGAAAAGGACAAAAAACAAGAGACGCCTGTCTGAATAAAAAAGCAACGGTCGAGAGACCGTTGCTTTTTGCGTGCAAAGAATCTTTGCTTGCCATCTTGACATTTTGAAATGAATATGCTACAATGAAAAAGTGATTGGCTTCACAATCTTTGCTTTTTGATTAATGGAGACGAATATGGACGTATACGAGGGAAAAGACAATTACATATTTATCAGCTATGCTCATAAGGATGCAGCGACGGTCGTTCCGATTTTAGAGCAGATGCAGAAGAACGGCTTCCGCTTGTGGTATGACCTTGGCATCGAGGCGGGCACCGAATGGCCCGAGTACATTGCCGAGCGGTTGGAGGGCTGTCATACGGTGATCGCGTTTATGTCCGATCACGCCGCGTCCTCGCGTAATTGCCGCAACGAGATCAACGAGGCGTTGAATTTGGAAAAGGATATGCTGGTCATCCACCTGAGCGAGACTCAGCTCACGCCCGGTATGCGCCTGCAGCTCAACAGCACGCAGTCGATGTTTTATTACCATCACACAACGATGGACTCCTTCCTCACCGAGCTGTATAAGGCCCGCATTCTTCGCGAGTGCCGCGACGGTAGCGTAGAGGAGCAGACGCCGAACACCAACATCAAGATCGAGGTGAAGCACGCTCCCGAGAAGGAGGAGCGCACGGCGGCGGTCGTAGAGGAGACTGCTCCTAAGCAGGAGCAAAAGCGCGAGGATCTCAGCGCCGAGCAGCTTTGCCAGCTTGGACATACCTATTTGCGCGGCATCAGCGTGGCAAAAGACGTCGAGGAAGCGGAGCGGTGGTATCGTATGGCCGCCAAAAAGGGCTCGGCAGAGGCGCAGAATGCGCTTGGTAATTTCTATTACAAGGGCATTTCCGTGGCGATCGACTACGCGAAGGCGTTGGAGTGGTATCGCCAGGCGATCGAGACGAACGGTCTTCCCGCCGCTTATTTCAACGTGGGAAAATGCTACCTGATGGGCTGCGGTGTCGATCAGGATCTTGTCGCGGCACTGCGTTGCTTCGGCAAGGTGCTTCTCAAGATCGGCACGGTCATCTGGTCCTTCCTCAAGCGCGTGGCGGATAAGGTGATGAACAAGAGCAAAAAGCTGGTTGACAAGATCAAGCAGGAATGGGGTTGAATATTCCGACGGGCGTGTCAGAGCGCCCGTCGCTTTTGCTTATAAAAGAAAGGGTACCCCCTCCTTGACAATTCAAAAGGAATATGATACAATGAAAAAAACAGCAGAGGCCGTTACGACACATATGGATCAATGGAGGTTGCTATGGACGTTTACGAAGGAAAAGAGAACTACATATTCATCAGCTACGCGCACAAGGATTCTGCCGTGGTCGTTCCCATTCTGGAGACGATGATGAAGCACGGATTTCGTCTTTGGTACGATCTTGGCATCGAGGCGGGCACCGAATGGCCCGAGTACATTGCCGAGCATCTGCAGGGAAGCCGCACCGTCATTTCGTTTATGTCGAACCACGCATCGAACTCGCGCAACTGCCGCAACGAGATCAACGAGGCGCTCAGCCTTGATAAGGACACGCTTGTGATCTATCTGAGCGAGACGCAGCTCACGCCCGGTATGCGCCTGCAGCTCAACAGCACACAGTCGATGTTCTACTATCACCACGAATCGATGGATTCCTTCATTGAGGCACTGCTCAAGGCAAGGATCCTCAAGGATTGCCGCGGCAGTGCACCGTCTGCCGCACCGAGCGTGGGCATCCCCTATCAGGCGCCTGCTGCACCTGCGGCACCGACGCCCGCACCCGCCCCGACTCCCACGCCGACGCCCGCTGTGACGGCGACTCCCGTCAAGCCCGCGGTAATCGCCACCGAGCCGAGAAAGCCCGCTGTGACGGCCACCGAGACTATGCCCCGCGCAACGCAGTTTTCGCACAAGCAGGAGGAGAACGATAAGCTGGATCTGTCGGCCGACCAGCTGTATCAGGTGGGACGCAGCTACGCCGAAGGACTCGACACCCCCCGCGACTATGCGGAGGCGGAGTGCTGGTACCGTATGGCTTACAAAAAAGGCTCGGCCGAGGCGGCCAACGCGCTGGGTGAGCTTTATTGTAAGGGCGTGTTCATCGGCGTTCCCGAGTACGTCAAGGGCATCGCTTGGTTCCGCAAGGCCATCGACCTGAACGGTCTTCCCGCCGCCTACCGCAACCTTGGCAAGTGCTACAGCAACGGTTACGGCGTTCAGCCGGACGCCGCGGCGGCGTTTGATTGCAAGGCTAAGGGCGCTGTCAGCTTCGGAAAGCGCATCGGCGGTGCGCTCAAGAGCTTTGGTGATGCGTTGACCGGTAAACGCAGAAGAGCCTTTAAGAAGGTCAATAAGGCGCTCAAATAAGTAAAAAAACCGACGGACGTGCGTCCGTCGGTTTTTCTTTATAGCGTTTCCTGACGCCAAACCTGACCGTCTAACGTGCAGAAGCAGAGACGGCTGTCCTCGACGAGCAGGTAGCTCTTGGGCGAGCTCTCCTTGGGCAACGAGACCGAGCCGGGATTGACATAGCGGTAGCGCGTGCCGTCCTCGGTGGTTCGCATCTCGAAGGCGGGGACGTGCGTGTGACCGCCCAGCAAAATGTCGCTCTCACGGAGCGGCGGCACTGCGTGATGACCGTGATTGGCGATCCAGGTGTGCCCGTCGATCATCAGGCACGCGGTGTCGGACAGCATCGGGAAGGTCAGCACCATCTGGTCGACCTCGGTGTCACAGTTGCCCCGCACGCAGATGAGCTCGTCGCGCACGGCGTTCAGCAGCTCGATGACCTTTTTGGGGGCGTAGCCTGCGGGCAGATCGTTGCGCGGTCCGTGGTAGAGCAGATCACCGAGCAGGATCAATCTCTTGGCTCCCGAGGCGCGGTATTGCGAAAGCAGGGCGGCGGTGCAATCGGCATCGCCGTGAAGGTCGGATGCAATCATCCATTTCATAAGCGTTCATCCTTTCTTGAAAAAGAGACCGAGCGGCGCTCGGTCTCTCTTGGTTTGTCAGATCTTAGCGGCAAGCTCGTTGAGATAGGACAGAGCAACGGTAGCATCACCCTTGAAGTCCTTGGTGTGCGCCTCAACGCTGACGTTGCCCGTGTATCCTGCCTCCTTGAGCGCGGAGAGGAATTCGACGTACAGCGCCTCGTTCTCGGCCGAGCCGGGCTTGGGGTAGACGCGCGTGCCGGGCTCTGCGATGTGGACGTTGAAGACGTAGTCCTTATACTTGACGAGGTTGGAAAAATCCTCACCGCCTGCGTGCATATGATACATATCGGGGTTGACACCCAGATTCTTGCACGCGGGGACGCGGCGGATGATGTCGTAGGCGTCCTCAACGGTGTGGATGAAGTTGGTCTCCTCGGCGCGGAGCGGCTCGATGGCGACCTTGATGCCGTACTCGTCCGCGATGGCGCAGAAGCGCGCAATCAGCGATGCCAGACGGTCAGCCGCTTCGTCGCGCGTCATGCCCTCGGGAATGTTGCGCGCCGTGCCGCTACCCATACAAACGCTCTTACAGCCAAGGCTCGCCGCGCGCTCCATACCGCGACGGACGAAGTCGCAGACCTTTTGCGACTGCTCCTCGGTGCCGTACAGCACGGAGTCGCCGGGAAGCATACTGTTCATCGAAACGACGGTCACGGGCGTCGCGCGCAGAATCTCGCGCTCCTTGACGAATTGCTCCTCGCTCATATTGGCGTACATTGCAAAGCCGGATTCGATGTGTTTGCCGCCGAGCTCGTTCATAATGGGGGCGTTGGGAAGAGCGGTGCAGGCTCCGATTTGAATCTTCATAATTAGTAGTCCTTCCTTATATTTGTTGATATCATATTGCTTGAGAAGGCGGTTGCTTTCTCATAGTGGCACGGATCAGATGGCTGCGGCCAGTGAGTTCAGATAGGCGATGCCGTCGGTGACGTCGGCACAGAAGTCATCGGTCAGCGCCTCGATGCTGACGTTGCCCTCATATCCTGCCTGCTTGAGCGCAGTGAAGAAGCGGACATAGGTCTGCTCGTGCTCGCTTCCCGTGTGAGGGAAACGAAGCGAGCCGGGCTCGGACAGGTGAACGTTGAACACGTAGTCCTTGTATTTGATCAGCTCGGAAAAATCCTCGTTGGCGTCGCACATATGGAACATATCCACGTTGATGCCGAGATTGTCGCATTCGGGCAGACGGCGGATGATGTCGTAGGCATCGGCGAGCGTGTGGATGAAGTTGGTCGCCTTGGAGAACAGCGGCTCGATGGCGATCTTGATGCCGTACTCCGCCGCAATGGCACAGAAGCGGGCGGTGATGGCCGCTAAACGCTCGGAGGCTTGCTCGCGCGACATTCCGTCGGGAATGCTGCGTGCGCCGCCGCTGCCAAAGCAAATGCTCTTGCAGCCCACCTTGGCCGCGCGCTCCATACCGCGTCGGACGAAGGCACAGACCTCCTCGGTCTGCTTGTCGTCGCCGTACAGCGAGTAGCCGCCGGGGATCATACCGTTCATCGAAACGCAACGAAGCGGCGTTGCCAAAAGTGCGGTCAGCTCGCGTTCGAAATCCTCTTCGGACATTTGCGCGTAGGTGGCAAAGCCCGACTCAATGCTTTTTGCACCGATCGAGTGGATGAACTCGGCTTGGGTGAAGGGCGCGCACGCGCCGATTTGAAGGTTCATATGCTTTGTTGTCCTTTCTTCGATATGCGTCGATTAATCGCGAACAAGAACTTGTTCGATCTCGCAGACGTACATTTGGTGATAGTCGTCGGCAGGGTAATGCTTGGCGATGATCTCCGGATCGAGAAACGCATCCTTTTGCAAGCGTCCTGCGTACAAGGTCTTGCACAGCACGACCGTGTGCGCCTCGGCGGGGTAGGGCGTGCCGTTTTCATCCTTATTAATATGCAGCCCGGTGGCGTCATATTTGTCGCCGTCACGCCCCGAATGGGCGCCCATATAGGCGAGCGCTTTGCGGTGCTCCTGCGTGAAAAAGGTCAGCGAAAGTCGGTCGCTTTTTTCGGTCATCTCAAAGGTATAGCGCTGTGGACGGATAAAGCAAACGGCAACGGGCTTGTTCCAAAGGATGCCAAAGCATCCCCAGCTGGCCGTCATCGAATTGGTGCGCTCACCGTCCGAGGCGGTGATGAGCATCCAATCGTTGCCGATGCGGTCGAACAGCGATGAAAATTCCTGCGTGGAAACAGCGTGAAAATTCGACATAGGCACCTCTCCTTATGCGTGAAAGACTTCACTATTGTATTATATCACCAAGGCTGGTGTTTTGCAATATCATTTTTGAATTTTATGGAATTTGCTGAATCCGACGGTAGATATCCTGCATCTTTTGATCGATGGCCGCGATCTCGTCGGCGCTTTTGAGCATCTGCTGGACGATGTCGGCGGGGATATCCTTCTCGGATTTGTAGTGCAGATCGTGTTCAAGGCTTGCCCAAAAGTCCATCGCGACGGTGCGGATCTGTACCTCGGCGGTGACGTATTCGGTGCGCTCGGACAGATAGATGGGCACCTCAAAGTCCAGATGCAGCGAGCGGTAGCCGTTGTAGTTTGGGGTTTTGATGTAATCGGTGGTCTCGACAAGGCGCAGATCAGATTGGCGCAGAAGCATATCGGCCACCGAATACACGTCGTCGATGTAGTCGCAGACCACGCGGATGCCCGCAATGTCATTGAGATTCTTTTTGGCAGATTCCAGACTGACCTCAAAATGGCGACGATTGAGCTTCTTGAGAATGCTTTGAGGCGACTTGAGACGGCTGTCGATGTGGTGGATGGGGTTTCTCATATAGCGGACCTTGAATTCATCGTTGAGAATGTCCAGCTTGGTTTTGATTTCCTTGATGGCGGCGTTGTAAAGCTGCTGCATCTCCAGTAGCTCTTGGTAATTATGAAACAGCGGCGACAGATCTGCGGGGATCGTTTTGTCGGCAAGCAGGAGGTTGTTCATATCATCATCCTTTCTCGGGAAGTTTTTGCATCTATATTGTATCATATTTCACAGAAGATTGCGTGAACAAAAAGTAAAAAAGTGCGAAATTCACAAATCAAAAAAAAACTAAACTTTTTTTCAAAAAAGGCTTGACAAAGTTCGCACTCGGTGATATAATATCAAGGCTGTCGCAAAGAGCGGCGGCGCCTCACCAAAGGTCAGGCGGCAAATACGTCAGTATTTGCTGAACTCGCCTTGGCGAGTTCGGTCTTTGAAAATTGAACAACAAGGAGATAAGTACAAAGCAAAGCTTCAGGCAACTGAAGCAGTGTGTGAAATACAGATCTCGCAATTCTGAAAGAGAATACTACTCAAACAAAAGTAAAAGAGCAAATCAAGCTCGA
>JAGBTR010000251.1 GCA_017631215.1 Clostridia bacterium
ACGCGCCATCTCAAGATATGGGCGCGGAATGCCGCCGATCGCGGTGTGCAGGTTGGTCCATACGATGGGAAATACCATCAAAAACGAGATGAATACAGGGATGGCACCCTCGTTGATCCACAGCATCGCCAGAATGATAAACGAGCTGACAGGCGTGCTTTTGACCGTCACGATGAGCGGGTGAAGCAGCGTGTGGACGGGAGGAAAGAGCGCGGTGCAGACCGCGATGGGAATGGCTACGGTCACGCCCAGCACGATACCGCCAAGCACGCGAAGGAGCGAGCGCATCGCTTGCTGCCAAAAGAGCGCGGTCGTCCACCACTCGCCAAGGCGGGCGAGAACGGCACGCGGAGAGGGAAGCAGGAGCGGCTCGTTTAGCTTGTCCGCCGCAAAATACCAGACGAGAAGCCACACAGCGGTAGCAACGCAAATACTCAAAATCCTACCGATGGTAGACTTTTGCAACCATCGGTAGGCGTTTTTTACAAAAAGGATCATTTCTGTGCCTGTGCCGCCGCGGTCAGCGCGATGGTGACCATAGGCTCGGGAAGGACAGCCAGCGTGACCGTGCCTGCGGCAACGTTCTGCTGAAGCTCGGCGGGCGCGGCGTACTTGTTGCTGATGATGACGTCGACGTCACCCTCGGTGCCAACGGTCAGACCGTTTTGCTCGCACAGATACTGGAAGATGAAGGTGGGGTTCTGGGCGGGGACGTAGACCGTCTTGCCCTTGAGGTCTGCGAAGGACTCGATGCCGTTACCGTTGTCGAGCAGGTAGAGGACACCGCGCGTGTTGATGGCGAGCAGCTGGATCTTGCCCTGCGTTTTGTTGTACAGCGTAGCGGCGGCGTTGGTGGGCAGAGCGGCGATGTCGATCTCACCCTTGATGAGTGCGGCGGTGATGTTGGACGCCTCGGCCTCGACCTTGAAATTATAGTTGAGCGCGGCCTCGCCGTCGGTGGCCTTCTGCATCAGCTGTGCCATACCAAAGCCCGTCGTGCCGCTGAGTACAGCGACGTTGATAGTCAGCTCGCTGTTGATCTCATCACCGCGTACCGTGGTGGGCTCATAATAGAAATCGTCCGCAGGAAGAGCGCCGCCGATCGACGAAGGCGCTGCTTTGATCATAACGTTCAGAAATTCGGACATTGCCGCCTTGGCATCGGCACCGTCAAGATAAGTAATGTTGCAGTTGGGGATGGCCTTTTTGGCAACGGGCGCCTTGGCAAAGATGCCCTGTGCAGCGATCATCTGGGCGGCCTCGTCCACGTTCTCCTGCAGGAATACGACGCTTGCCTTGTATTCCTCAAGGAACTTGGCGACCTCCAGCGGATTCTGCTCTGCAAACTCCTTGCGGATCACAAGGCAGCCCTGAACGAGCGAGCCGACGGGCGAGACCTTGTCCCACTCCTCGGTCAGATCCAGCGCGACGTGCAGACCCTGCTCCTCGGGAGCATCGGGCGCTTCGGGAGCATCGGGCGTTTCGGGAGTGTCAGGGGTGTCGGGCGCGTCGGGCTCGACGGGCTTGCAGGCGATCATCGTTACGGCCACGCAGAGCATAGCCAGCAAAAGCGCAAATGCGCGAGTCAGTTTGTTGTGTTTCATAGTCGTTTACCTTTCTTTTGATGAGGAATGATTTATTCACACACGGCGCAAGCCGTGAGAGAATCGAAGCTTATTGATAGTGCGAGAGCAGCTCGTCGCGGCGGAGCAGCGTGTATTCGTGACCGTCGCGGATAAGAAAACCGTCCTCGGTCAAGCGATCCATCGCGCGATAGAGTGAGGCGCGCCCCAGATCGAGCAGGTCGGCAAGCGATACCGCCGATAGGTCGATCCTTGTAGGGACACCGTCCTCGGTGATCTCGGAGAGCAGATACAGCGCCAGCCGTCGCTCGGCGCTTCCCGCTGTCAGATAGCGGATCTTTCGGTTGAGAAACTGGATGCGCTGGGTGAGAAAACGAACGTAATTCGCCATCGTTGCGGGGTGCGCGGCAAGGATCTCCTCCCACAGCGAGGAGGGAACGAGCAGCACGCAGCAAGGCTTTTGCGCGACGATGCGACTTTGCGGCGTCATATCGTTGCCAAAGATGCAATGCACACCGAAGATGGCACCCGCATCCATCGTGCGGAGCAGCGCCGCCTCGACGGTGTCGGGAGCATTGGCGTATACCTTGGCGCGTCCTTGCAGCAGCACGCACAGACAGCCGTCGGTCTGCGTGTGAGGGAAGACCGTCTCGCCGGAAGCAAACTCGGCGGTGGTCATACCGTCGCATAGGCGCGTCCAAAGCGCGTCGGGCAGGTCTTGCCATAAGTGAAAACGGCGCAGAGCAGTGTTTGGCACGGCGAAGCTCCTTTCTCGATAGTGTCTCATTTGAGACAACTTATTGTAGCATATGCAGGCGCGCTTGTCAATAGGTTTGATAAAAAAATATCAAAGACGCGCAAAAAAAGCACTCTGCGCGAGGTGTCATTGTGGAGAATATCATCCCAGCACCTCGAGCAGAGCGCTTTTAATGAAACTCGCGGCGACCGATCTGGATCTCAATTAAAAAGAACCAAGTTACCGCGGCGCAATTTGCTTCTCAAGAAGCCATTGCAAATACTCCGCGTTCTCCTCGGTTCAATCATAATATACCACAAAATTCGGATTTGTCAACAGAAAATGCGAAAAAAATTTCAGACGACGGAGGGACGGCGCAATTTTCGCGTAAGGCAGATGCGGATGGTCGGGCGTCGGGTGATTTCTCGGAGCTGCTGGCGTCTGCTGGTATTGTAGGCGAGGCGATTGAGATCCAAAACAATCTTGCCGAGCTTGAGCGTATGGCCAAGAGCGCGGACGCGGACGAGGTACAGGTGCGGCGGTTTGCTGCATCGCTGGCCTTGACGATGGCACGAGAGGGAACGCTCCAAGACGGTGAGACGCGAGAGAAGGCGGCGAACCGTATCGAGCGCGAGCTTCTGGCGCGGGTCGGTATGGAGAATGCTGGCAAGGGACAAGTCGACAAGGACGGGCCAAAGGTCAAAAAGACGGGCTACACCTACGACGACGTGCAC
>JAGBTR010000252.1 GCA_017631215.1 Clostridia bacterium
AGTGTCTAACTTTTGGGGTGCATATCATCCGTGCAAGTCTTTTTTATATCCGCGACTTCAATGGGCGTTTTCCCCCAAGAACTCCTCGCCCACCTCCGCCTCCCCCCGAAGCCACGCGACAAGGTCGGAAATTGCATCGGCGGGCGTGGTCTCTTTGGCACGGACGGCGGCGATGCCTCGGTCGACGCGCGACCCAAAGGCAACGAGCGCGACGATCAGCACGCTCAGATAGATCCCCTGCAAAAGGGCAGACCAAAGCGCGCGCAGGCGTAATCGGCGTTCCATACGACCTCCCAAGCGGGCAAAATGCGCGTTCTGAGAAAATTTTACAGATTGTACATCATTTTTGACGCTTTGCCTATTGCTTTTTTTCGATTTTTTCTGTATTATATATATAAAGTTATTATATAGTGTTAGAACGCACTGTATATAGTTCTTTTGCACAGATTTCGGTGTTGTTTTTTGTGCAGATAGACGAAACTTCGTTCAAGTTGCGAAAACTCATTGAATAGAGCGGGGTTTTGTGCTATAATGTAGGAAGCGACACTATGAGTGCATCCGTTATACCAAACCACGAGGAGGATTTTCCAAATGCTGAGTAAGCGTATTATTGCTTTGCTCCTGTGCCTTGTTATGTGCCTGTCGATGTTCATCGCCTGCGCAGAAGAGGACAAAGATGACGACAAGGACGACAAGGGCGCGTTCGTCACGATGTACCTGACCGACGAGATCTACAATTTCGATCCCGTGTATGCCTACAACAACGAGGAGGCCGAGAGCATCGTCAGCTTGATGTTCATCCGTCTGTTCTCGCTGAACAGCAAAGGCAAGCTCCAGTACGAGCTGGTCGAGGAGTACGAGATCGTTGAGGACGAGAAGAACAAGGAGTACTATCTCCTTCTGACCTTCCGCGACACCTGGTGGTCGGACAAGACCAAGGTAACGGCAGACGACGCCGTATATGCCTGGAAGCGCATTCTTGATCCCGAGAATTCCTTCTCCTGCGCATCGCTTCTGTTCGATGTTAAAAATGCCCGCGCCGTCAAGGCCGGTAACTGCTCCATCGACGACCTCGGCGTGGTCGCACTGAACGACAACACGCTGCAGATCTCGTTCGAGAAGCCCATTGATTACAAGGCATTTCTGCTCAACCTGACCAGCCTTGCGCTCGCTCCGCTGCGTGAGGACTACGTCAGCAAGACGGACGACTGGGCAAAGAAGCCCGGTACGATGGTCACGAGCGGCGCCTTCAAGATCAGCAAGACCATGTTCGAGGAGAACGACAAGATCAAGTACACCGATATCCACGGTACGGACGATACGGGCACGCCCTACTCCTCCGAGAGACGTATGAATCAGGCCACCTACTCGATGCTGGTCCTTGAGCGTAACGCGTGCTACATGCGTAACCCCGAGGAGGATGACCTCAAGTGGGATAAGGCAGTCAAGCCCTACCGTATCATCATCGACTGCACCAAGACCGACGAGGAGATCTGGGCTGCTCTGCAGGGCGGCACGACCACCTCGTTTGACGAGGACGGCGATCCCATTCTGACCAAGAACGATACCGTCACGGTCAACGGCGATATCTTCTATCTGGGCTCCATTCCCATGTCCCTCCGCACCAACGCGGACGTGATGAAGCAGGCTGACAAGACCGACGCACTCTCCACGCAGGTGCTTTACCTGAACGAGAACGCGCTCATCAAGAACAAGACCACGGGTGAGGAGGTTGCCCTCTTCGCCAATGCCGACGTCCGCAAGGCGCTCTCGCTGGCTCTCAACCGCGGGGCTGTTGCCGAGTCGCTCGTGCTTGCTGAGGCGGCAACCGCACTGGTTCCCAACGGTATCTTTGAGAAGGGCACCTCGGGCTCCTTCCGTACGACGGGCGGCGCTCTGATCGCCACCTCCGCCGACACGGCAGCCGCACAGTCGCTGCTCTCCTCGGCAGGCATCAAGCCCTCCGATTACGCCTTCTCGATCGTGGTCAACCCCAACGACGAGGCGCTGTCGATCATGGCACAGGCTGCTGTGGATGCTTGGACGGCTCTTGGCTTTGACGTCAAGCTCAACAATCGCGGCACCATTCTCAACAACGACTTCTACAAGCCCGTCGGCTCTATCCCCACCGATATCTGCGACGAGCTGTATCTGGACAACCTTCGCTACGGTGAGTACGAGGTCTTCGCACTTGACTACTGCGCTTACACCGCCGAGGCTTACTCGATGCTGGCTCCTCTGGCCGCCGATTTCTCGGGTATGGTCGATGCAGAGTTCAATATGATCCCCCACTCCACCGGCTACTCGAACGACGAGTACAACGCCATCTTCGAGGCAATCTTCTACCTCCCCTACTACAGCCAGATCACTGCTGATGACTACGGCGCCTTCGTGATGTACGACAGCGCCGAGGCCTTCCAGGCAGTGCTTGACGGTGTCAAGGCTACCTACGACAAGTACGGTGTCGATCCCACCAAGGCAGCTGACGCCAAGGCAAAGCTGCTGCACGAGGCAGAGAAGATCCTGATGGAGGATATGCCCATCATCCCCGTTGTGTTCAACCAGAATGCAACCATCGGCACGAGCGAGCTTAAGGGCGTTTCGAGCGATCTGTACACCTCCTACGATTTCACCAAGGCAAACTTCAAGAACTATGAGGATTACCTTGAGGACTTCGAGAAGCTGTACGCAAGAAAGAAGCTCAAGAACTATTAATCAAACAAAAAAAGAGCGGCTGACCTTGGTCAGTCGCTCTTTTTGCTTGCTCTCGGATCACACCCGCATTTCGTCCACCTTGCGCTCCATATCGGCAAGCAGGGCAAGCTGACAGCGTGCGCGGTCAAGATTGTGCCCCTCGCGATGAATGCGGAAATAGACGTCGCCGTCGAGGTGGTCGGTCAGGAAGCGCATACCGCACTCCAGCGTCATCATTCGCGCGCCGATGGGAAGCAGGGCGCGCTCCTCGGGCGTCAGCGCGTCGCCAAAGCCACGCAGAAAGCCGCGGGCGTAGTGGTGGTACAGATTCAGATCGAGCGACACGCGCGAAAGGTCGCGCTCATCCTCGGCGGCCGTATTGGCGCCAAAACGGATGGAATCGCCAAAATCGTTGACCGAATAGCCGGGCATAACGGTATCCAGATCGATCACGCAGACCGGAAGACCGCTCGCCGCATCGAACAAAATGTTGTTGAGCTTGGTGTCGTTATGCGTGACACGAAGCGGCAGCCGTCCCTCGGCGTGAGCACGCTCCAGCGTCTGCATAAATTCGGCGCGCTCGCACAAAAATTCGATCTCGCGCTGCACGGTGCTTGCCCGTCCTGCCGCATCGCGCTCGACAGATCGCAAAAACGTCTCGTAGCGAAGCGGTGTATTATGAAAATTGGGAATGACGGTGTGAAGCTGTGCGGCGGGGAAATCCGCGAGCTGCTGTTGAAAATAGCCAAACGCCTCACCGCAGGCCTCAAACGCCGCGGGCGAGTCGACCTTGTCGTGTGACACCGTGTCCACCACGTAGTCGTAAACACGCCAGCAGCCGCCGTCGGGCATACGGCAAAACAGCGCACCGTCGTCGGTCTTGCGCGTGTGCAAGGTACACCGCGCGGCATCCTTGCCGTCCCTTTGCGTCTTGGCACGGATGTGTGCGGTCACGGCCGCGACGTTCTCCATCAGCGCGGCGACTTCGGGAAAAATGTTGGTGTTGATGCGCTGCAGCACCAAGCGGCAGCCCGTCTCGGTGGTGACGAGGTAAGTGGTATTGATATGTCCGTTGCCAAAGGGCTCAACCCCGGTCGCCTTGCCCACCTCGGAAAAGTGCGTCAGCACTTCCATACATTCGTTCATTGCGCATTCCCCTCTCTGAAGGATTTTTCAAAGGCATCGACGTCGACCACCTGCCCCGTCAAGCGAGACTGCTCGGCGGCAAAGGCGATCATATGGTTGCTGACAGACACCGAAATATCGGCCAAGGAGACGTCCGTCTCGCCGTCGAGCTGTCTGCGGAAGGTCGCGATGATGCCGCCGTCGCCCCCGCCGTGACCGCCCAGGATGGTATCATTGAGCACGCAGTCGGCGATCGCGATATGCTCTACCTGCCGCGTCTCAAGGTCGAACAGCTTGATGGTCGGGGCGTCCATATCGGCGGTCAGCTCGCCCCGCGTACCGCGGATGCGGATATGGCGACCGCCCTCGGTGAAGGCGCACATCGAGAAGCTGCACGTCGCGCCGTCCTCAAATTCCATATTGACGACCTGATGGTCGACCACGTCATTATCACACGAATAGACACAGCGACCGTAGTCGGTGGTGCGGAGCGCGTGCTCGACGTCGGCATCGGTGGGGGCGGGCAGCTTGGTGGCAGAGCAACGGAACCAGGCGTTGTTCTTATCGTCCAGATACAGCCGCACCGCGTTGTACTGACAGGTCTTGGCGTGCGGACAGCCGTCGATGCACCGCTCGGGCGCGCCCTCGGGCTTGTTGCCCGCGTGGAAATGACCGAGCGAGCCGAAGCTGTGGACGCGGCTGCATCGCTTGCCCATCAGCCATTGCAGGATATCCATATCGTGGCAGGATTTTTGAAGTAGCATAGGCGAGCTTTTGCCCTCGTTGCCCCAATTGCCGCGCACGAAGCTGTGGCTCTGGTG
>JAGBTR010000253.1 GCA_017631215.1 Clostridia bacterium
GAGATCCTCATTGATCTCGGCAAAGTCCTTCTTTACCTGCTCCTCGTGCGAGAACACCTTGATGACCTTCTGACCGCTCATCATCTCCTGCACGAAGCCCTCAAGGCGACCGATGTTGCCCTGCAGCTTGATGAAGTTTTTGGCGGAGCCGCCGCCGATCTTGCCCGATACGATGACCATCACGGCAACGCCGACCAGCACGATCAGCGTCAGCCAGAGGCTCGACCAAAGCATAATGAAGAGGACGGTCAGCACGATCACACACGACTGCAGCAGGCTGGGCAGAGACTGCGAGACGAGCTGACGCAGCGTGTCGATGTCGTTGGTGTAGTAGCTCATAATATCGCCGTGCTTGTGCGTGTCGAAGTAGCGGATGGGAAGGTTCTGCATACCGTCAAACATCTTGCGGCGCAGCCTTGAGAGAAAGCCTTGGGTGATATACGCCATCAGCTGTGCCTGCAGCGTGATGGACAGAATGGAAAGCACGTAAAGGACGACGAGCAGAACGATAAGGGGAATGATCTCGGCGGACACCTGCGCCCAGCCCTGCGAGGACTTGAGGGCGGCGTCGATGATGTTGATGATGCGTTGCGTGAAGATGGAGGGAATGGCCGAGACGATGGCTGAGAATATCATACAGCACATCGCGACGGGGAGAAGGCGGGGATAGAACGAAAACAGCAGCTTGACGACGCGACCGAGCATACGGAAGTCGATCTTGCGTGCCGGGGGCTTTCCGTTGGGCATTTGGCTCTTATTCATCGTCCTCACCTCCCTTGGTTTGCTGGGTGTAGATCTCCTGATAGATCTCGCAGCTTGTCATCAGCTCGTCGTGGGTGCCCATCGCGGCGACGGTGCCGTTTTCCATCACGAGGATGAGGTCGGCATCCTGCACCGAGGACACACGCTGTGCGATGATGATCTTGGTCGTTTCGGGAATATAAGAACGGAAGCCCGCGCGGATCATCGCGTCGGTCCGCGTGTCGACTGCACTGGTCGAGTCATCGAGAATGAGGATCTTGGGCTTTTTGAGCAGCGCGCGTGCGATGCAAAGTCGCTGCTTCTGACCGCCCGAGACGTTGGTGCCGCCTTGCTCGATGTGCGTGTTGTAGCCATCGGGGAAGGAGGAAACGAATTCGTGCGCCTGCGCCAGTCGGCACGCCTCGACAATGTCCTCGTCGGTGGCGTTTTCATTGCCCCAACGCAGATTCTCCTTGATGGTGCCCGAGAAGAGCAGGTTCTTTTGCAGAACCATCGCGACCGCGCCGCGGAGTGTGTCGAGATCGTACTCGCGCACGTCGTGGCCACCGACGCGCACCGTGCCCACCGTCGCGTCGTACAGACGGGGAATGAGCTGAACGAGCGTCGATTTGCTTGAGCCCGTGCCGCCCAGAATGCCGACGGTCATACCCGAGGTGATGTGAAGATCGATGCCCTCGAGCGCATATCTCTCGGCCTTGGCGGAATACTTGAAGCTGACGCCGTCAAAATCGATCGAGCCGTCTGCGACCTCGGTCAGCGCGTTCTCGGGGCTGGTCAGAGCAGAATCCTCACTCAGCACCTCCGAGATACGCTTCATCGATTCGGAGGACATGGTGAGAATGACGTAGATCATCGACAGCATCATCAGCTGGATCAAAATCTGCATACCGTAGGTCAGCATCGCCGACATATGACCGACGTTGACGG
Source organism: Clostridia bacterium (assembly GCA_017631215.1). Lineage (GTDB taxonomy): Bacteria > Bacillota > Clostridia > Oscillospirales > CAG-272 > SIG644. The sequence continues at coordinate 1,690 of JAGBTR010000253.1, forward strand.
TCAAGCCGCCGCTGTTGATGGCGAGCATCGAGCCGACCAACATCACGAACACCATATTGGCATAGACGCAGATCTGCATCAGGGGCGAGTTGAGAGCGACGATGCGCTCAGCACGCGTGAAGTCGCGGCAGATATCGTCGGCGGCAACGCCAAACTTGGATTTTTCGTGCTCCTCGCGCGAAAATCCCTTGACGACGCGCATACCGCGCACGTTTTCCTCGATCGACTCGTTGAGGCGGTCGTACTTGCGGAAGACCGCACGGAAGGCGGGCATCGCGCGGCGGGCAACGAGCAGAAGACCTGCCGTGAGGAAGGGAACGAGAACGGCAAACGACAGCGCCAGCCAGCCTCCCATCACGCCTGCCATAATGATGCAGAAGATGAGCATCAGCGGCGCGCGGATGGCGGTGCGGATGACCATCATATAGGACATCTGCACGTTGTGGATGTCGGTCGTCAGACGGGTGACGAGCGAGGTGGCAGAGAACTTATCGATGTTCTCAAACGAGAAGGTCTGGATGCGGTTGAACACGTCCTGACGAAGATTGCGCGAAAAGCCCGACGAGGCGCGCGCACAGGTGTAGGCCGCCACGCCGCCGCAGGTGAGCGAGAGCATCGCCATCACGACGAGCAATATGCCGTAACGCAGGATGACGGTCATCTCGAGTGCCGCGGTCGTCTGGATGTAGTTGATCAGCTCGGCGGTGATAAAGGGAATAAACGCCTCGATGACGGCCTCCAGTACGATAAACAGCACGGTGAGGAAGGTCGGCGTCTTAAATTCTCGGACGCTGGCCAGCATTTTTCGGAACATAGAGTCCTCCTTTACTGAAATCGGGTCAAAATTTGTCATTATCTATTATATCATAAATTTGCCGTATTTTGTCAAGTTTATGTAGAAAAAATGTAAACAAAAATTGCATTTGCCTTCCCCCCTTTCTTTGACATAATTTTTCAAGTGCGGATATTTCGCTCCCGCCTATATTGACAACGCTCGACGGCTATGCTAAAATAAAATATCACGTTGAGCGAGGATGTTGATTTATGAAGATAAAAATCGTCAAAAAATCTTATGAGCAGGTGATGGCAATGCCGCGCGAGGATCGAGTGAAGCCGCGCAAACCGTCGATCCTTTTTCGCACGCTGCTGCGCATCGTATCTGCGCCCGATCTGATCGCCACGCGCTTCCACTGCAAAAAGATCGGAATGGAGCGACTCGGTCGCCGCGAGAGCGCGCTGATCCTGATGAATCACGCCAGCTTCATCGACCTTGAGATCGCATCAACGGTGCTCTATCCCCGTCCCTTCCACATTGTGTGCACGACGGACGGCTTTGTTGGCAAGCGTTGGCTGATGCGTCAGCTCGGCTGCATTCCTACGCCCAAATTTGTGCCCGACTTCAAGCTGGTGCGCGATATGGTGCACGCAGTTCGCAAGGAAAAATGCTCGGTGCTGATGTACCCCGAGGCGGGCTACAGCTTTGACGGCACCGCCACGCCGCTGCCCGAAAGCCTCGGCTCCTGCCTGAAGCTACTGGGAGTTCCCGTCGTGATGATCCGCACGCAGGGGGCGTTTTCCCGCGACCCGCTTTACAACGGGCTTCAGCGTCGCCGCGTCAAGGTCAGCGCCGAGATGGAGTATCTGCTCTCGCCCGAGGATATCAAGCAGAAAACGCCCGAGGAGCTCAACGCCATTCTCGCCGAGCAATTCTCGTTCGATTATTTCCGCTGGCAGAGCGAGAACGGCATCCGCATCGACGAGCCCTTCCGCGCCGACTATCTCAACCGCGTGCTGTATCAGTGCCCGCACTGCCTGACCGAAGGACAGATGAAGGGGCAGGGAACGACGCTGTGCTGTGAGTCCTGCGGCAAGACGTGGGAGTTGACCGAGCTGGGTCAGCTTCGCGCGCACGAGGGCGAGACGGAGTTTTCGCACGTCCCCGATTGGTATCGCTGGCAGCGCGGCAACGTGCGCGAGCAGATCGAGCGGGGCGAGTACGCGCTGGACGTCGACGTGGATATCTGTATGCTGGTCGACACGCGCGCGCTCTACCGTGTGGGCGAGGGACATTTGCATCACGACGAGCAGGGCTTCCACCTGACGGGCTGTGACGGTATGCTCGACTATACGCAAAAGCCGCTGGCCTCGCATAGCCTCAACGCCGACTATTACTGGTATGAGATCGGGGATATGATCAGCGTCGGCAACACCGATGTGCAGTATTTCTGCTTCCCGCGAGGGATGGGTGACGTGGTCGCCAAAACAAGGCTTGCCACCGAGGAGCTGTACCGTATGGCAAGAGATGCGCAGGAGGCCAAAAAGGCGGCCTCGGCGGCTACAAAGTCGGTCGAAAATTGACATAAGGCTATTGACAAATAGCACAATTTACCATATAATATTTAGTGGAATGTGCCGAAGATTTGAGCGTGGGCTGCACACGGGCGCATTCGAGATGCAATGCAGCAGAACGAAAGAAAGGTCCAAGGTAAAGAACTATGATCAAAGTTGTAAAATTCGGTGGCAGCTCGCTGGCGGATGCCGAGCATTTCCGTCAGGTCGCGCAGATCATTCTGGCGGATAAGGATCGCCACTACGTCGTCGCTTCCGCTCCCGGTAAGCGCTATCCTGCCGACGTTAAGGTGACGGACATGCTGTACCGTTGCTATGAGATGGTGCGCGCACACGAGAGCATCGACACCTACTACGAGCAGGTGAAGAAGCGTTATACCGATATCATCGCCGATCTGGGCATTGATTTTGATATTTCGGGCGAGCTGGAGTACGTCAAGAACGCTATGCTCCACGCCTCGGGTCGTGACTTTGCCGCATCGCGCGGTGAGTACCTCAACAGCCTCATCCTTGCCAAGTTCCTCGGCTTCTCCTTCATCGACGCCGAGAACGTTATCTACTTCAAGGAGAACGGTCAGTTTGATGCCGAGAAGACCCAGCAGCTGATGCAGGAGGAGCTCAAGAAGCACGAGTATGCCGTCATCCCCGGCTTCTACGGCTCGATGCCCAACGGCACCATCAAGACCTTCTCGCGCGGTGGCTCGGACGTCACCGGCTCGATCGTGGCCAGTGCAGTCGGCGCGGATCTGTACGAGAACTGGACGGACGTGTCGGGCTTTATGATGGCCGACCCCCGCATCGTCAAGGATCCCTGCGCGATCGACACCATCACCTACCGTGAGCTGCGCGAGCTGTCCTATATGGGCGCATCGGTGCTTCACGAGGAGGCTATTTTCCCCGTCCGTACCGCAGGTATTCCCATCAACATCCGCAACACCAACCGTCCCGAGGATCGCGGCACGATGATCGTTGCCACCGCCTCCTCCTACGATAAGGAGCATATCATCACGGGCGTGGCAGGTCGCCGCGGCTTTTCCTACATCAACATTGAGAAGGATATGATGAACGCCGAGGTCGGCTTCATCCGCCGCGTGCTGGACGTGCTGGAGGATCACGAGCTGACCATCGAGCATCTGCCCTCGGGCATTGATACGATGAGCGTGGTCGTTCACTCCGACGCACTGGAGGGCAAGGAGGAGAAGGTCCTTTCCTCGATCGCCCGCCGTACCCGCCCCGACAGCGTGACCATCGAGAGCGGCGTTGCCATCATCGCTGTCGTCGGTCGCGGCATGGCCAAGGCCAAGGGTACCGCTGCACGTATCTTCACCTCGCTGGCTGATGCCGGCATCAACGTCCGTATGATCGACCAGGGCTCGAGCGAGCTGAACGTCATCGTCGGTGTGGACGAGGCGGACTACGAAAGAGCGATCTCGGCCATCTATCACGAGTTCGTTAAGGCATAATGAGACGCATTCTCATCAGTGGCGGCGCGCGTGGCATTGGGGCGGCTTGCGTTCGTGCCTTTTGCGAGGCGGGCGACCGCGTCGCGTTCCTCTACCACAGCCGCGACGATGCGGCAATGGCGCTGTGTGCCGAGACGGGCGCGCTCTCGCTTCGTTGCGATCTGGCATCGCCCGATGAGGCGGTGCGCGCGGCCCGCTGGGCGATCGAAGCGCTGGGCGGCGTTGACGTACTGATCAACAATGCCGGCATCGCCCAGATCAAAATGCTGCCCGATATCACCGATGAGGATTGGCAGTGAATGCTGAACGTCAATCTGTCGGCCGCTTTCCTGCTGTGCCGCGAGATCTCGCCCGATATGGTGCGCCGCAAGTGCGGTCGCATCATCAACGTCGGCTCGATGTGGGGCAAGGTCGGCGCCTCCTGCGAGGTGCATTACAGCGCCGCCAAGGCGGGACTGCGCGGTCTGACTATGGCGCTGGCCAAGGAGCTGGGTCCGTCGGGCATTACGGTCAACTGTGTTGAGCCGGGTGTGATCGACACCGAGATGAACGCATCGCTTTCCGACGAGGCGCGCGCCGAGCTGTGCGACGCTACGCCGCTCTGCCGCATCGGTCGTCCCGACGAGGTTGCCGCCGCCGTGCGCTTCCTTGCCTCGGACGAGGCCGCCTTCATCACGGGGCAGGTGCTGGGCGTGGACGGTGGCTTTGCCGTATAAGGTCAATTTTCACCGAAATTGAAAATGCTTTGTGAATTTTTTGATTTTTTATTGCATTTTTCAAAAAGCGTGATATACTAAAGATGGTGGGGCGGCACGGAGCCCCGAACAATAGGAAAGGGGTCGTATTTATGATGTCTGAAAAGAGAGAATCCACGAATATCGGCAAAATCATTGCGATTACGCTGGCCGTCGTTGCGGGTGCGTGCGCGGTGATCTGGTTTGCCCTGAAGCTGTACCGTAAGTATTGTCTGCTCGAGTGCGACTACGCCGAGGAGCAGGAGGAGCTGTTCGATGACGATGTGTGCGATTGCGAGGTCGTCGTTGAGGAGAATGAGCCCGAAGCACTGGAAGAGGTGTCCGAGGAGCCCGCAGAGGCTTGATCGGTATCCGATCGCCTAAAAAGAAAGATCAAAGCAGAGGTGTGAGCCTCTGCTTTTTTTGTGCATTTTGGTGAAATTTTTGCGCCAAAGGTATTGCTTTTTTGGCGTGGCTTTGATATAATGACACTGCATAGCCGCCGCGCGCGGTATCAATTTTCACAGCACTGTCACCGCCATCCCTTGGTGACGAGTGGAAAGGATGATTATTATGATCAAACGCTATGACCTGATTGATTGGACGGCCGAGGCGCACAACCACTACGTGCCCTTCCAAGGAAGAAACGCCGAGACGGACATCCAAAACAAGTCCATCCTGCCTCGCATCCCCATCAAGGTGCCGGGCTCGATCTACGATGCGCTGGTGACGGCGGGCCTTTTGGAGGATCCCTTCTATGAGATGAACAGCCTCAAGGCACAGTGGGTTGCGGGCTATTGGTGGAAGTATGAGACCGAGCTGACGATGTCGCTGCCCGCCGAGGGCGAGCGCGCCGAGCTGGTGCTGGAGGGCGTGGACTACAAGGGTCACATCTTCTTCAACGGTCAAAAGGTCGGTTATTCGGAAAATATGTACGTCCCCTTTGTGGCAGACGTGACCGCGCTTGTGCGGGAGGGCGCCAATAAGATCGCCGTCGTGCTGGAAAATGCCCCCGACGAGATCGGACAGATCGGCTACACCAGCCTCACCACAACGCAGAAGGCGCGCTTTACCTACAAGTGGGATTGGTGCACGCGACTGATCAGCATCGGTCTGTACCGCCCCGCCTATATCCGCATCTACGACACGGTGCGCGTGGAGAATTTCTACTTCAAGCCCATCGGCATCGAGGGTGATGCCGAGATCTACGTTGACCTGCACGGCAACACCGAGGGCTGCACGGTTCGCGCTTCGATCGGCGGTGCGTCGTTTGAGAGCGGACTTGATTTCAAGTATCGCAAGACGGCCAAGGGCAGAGTACACGTCGATGATGTCAAGCTGTGGTATCCCATCAATGAGGGCGAGCAGTATCTGTACGACCTCGTCATCGAGGTGCTGAAGGACGGCAACGTCATCCACGCCGAGACGCACAAGGTCGGCTTCCGTCAGATCAAGCTGGAGCCCAACGACAACGCCCCCATCGGCGCGCTGAACTATACCTTTACCGTCAACGGCAAGAAGGTGTACGCACGCGGTGTCAACCTGACGCCCCTTGACCACACCTGCTACACCGATCCCGTCAAGCTCGAGGCGCTTCTGACGCTGATGAAGAAGGCCAATATGAACGTCATCCGCGTATGGGGCGGCGGCGTGATCGAGGACGAGATCTTCTACGATCTTTGCGACCGTATGGGCTTTATGATCTGGCAGGAGTTTATCCAGTCGTCGAGTGGCATTGACAACATCCCCTCCAAGCACGAGAAGTTTTTGGTCAATCAGCATAAGACGGCGCAGTGGGCAACCAAGACCCGCCGCAACCATCCGTCGCTGGCTGTCTGGAGTGGCGGTAACGAGCTGATGGACGGCGACTGGGTGCCGGTGGATTTCGGCGACCGCAACATCGGCGAGCTGCTGGGCATCGTGACGCAGAACTCCCCGCACGTTCCTATGCTTCCCACCTCGGCCAGCGGTCCGTGGGAGTTTTTGGATATCAATCATCCCGGTGAGAACCACGACGTACACGGCCCGTGGCAATATGCCGGCGAGACCGGTCAGTACCATCTGTTCAACAACTCCGACAGTATGTTCCACAGCGAGTTTGGCGTGGACGGTATGCTGTCGCTCCGTTCGATGAAAAAGTTCCTGTCCGAGGAAAACATCAAGGTGACGTCGATGGGTGAAAACTGCGTTTGGCGTCATCACGGCGAGTGGTGGGATTCCTCGCACCGCGACAACCACATCTTCGGCGTGCCCGAGACGATCGAGCAGCAGATCGGTCGCTCGCAGTACATCCAGGCCGAGGGTCTTCGCAACGGTCTGGAGGCCAACCGCCGCCGCACTTATCAGAACAGCGGTAGCATCATCTGGCAGATCAACGAGCCGTATCCCAACATTTGCAGCACGACGCTGATCGACTATTATAATGAGACCAAGCCCGTCTTCTGGCAGGTCGGTAAGGCGTTTGCTCCCTTGAACGTCAACCTCAAGTATGACAAGCTCATCTGGGAGCCCAGCGAGGAGTTTACCGCCGAGGTCTACATCTGTCTGGACGGCGAGGAGCAGGAGGTCGAATACACCTACACCGCGGGCGGCAAGACGGTCACCGGCAAGGCGGTGGCAGGCAGAACGGGCGGCGTTCTTGTGGGCGAGGTCAAGTGCATTGCCGGGGGCAAGTACATCGATATCGCACTCTCCGCCAAGGCCGCCGACGGCAAGACCTTTGAGAATGCCATCCGCCTGCTGGTCAGACAGCCGAATGGTCTTTGCGCGGACGAGGGTATCCTCGGATTCTATCCCGAAACGCAGGATTAAAAAGGTACAACGAGAACGAGGGGGCGCTTCTTTTAAGAGGCCCCCTCGGATCCCAACAAGAGCTTGGGACAAAAAGAAAGACGCTCGCCGTGGAGATTTCAAAACGGCGGGCGCATTTTTTGTTCTCGCACTTGCAAATCCATATCATCTGTGTTATAATGGGAGCATCAAACAAACAAGGATGGATTCTGTATGAAGATCGCGATCATCGACCGCTGTACGGTCACCAACGGAGACGTTTCGTTTGCCCCCATCGAGGCGGTGGGCGAGGTGCGCTCCTTCGACCTGCTACCGCCCGCCGAGCTGTCTGCCGCCATTGGCGATTGTGAGGCTGTCATCGTCAACAAGGCACGCATCACCGCCGAGGTGATGGACGCTTGCCCCAACCTCAAATTTGTGGGTCTGTTTGCCACGGGCTATAACAATATTGACGTGGCGGCTGCGGATGCACGCGGCATCGTCGTGTGCAACGTGCCCGGCTACTCGACCGATTCGGTTGCCCAGCACACCATTGCGCTGATGCTCCATTTTGCCTCGCGTGCGGATGACTACGCCGCGTCGGTGGGGCAGGGTGACTGGGTCAAGTCAAAGGCGTTCTCCTATTTCAAATATCCCGTCTACGAGCTCAGCGGCAAAACGCTGGGTATCTATGGCTACGGCACCATCGGTCGCGCGGTCGCCAAGATCGCGTTGGCGTTTGGCATGACCGTCATCGCCACCTCGCGCACCCATACGAGCGGCTCGGAGGGCGAGGTCACCTTCGTTGACGGTGACACACTGTTCGCCACGGCGGATTACGTCTCGCTGCATTGTCCGCTCACGCCCGAAACGGCAGAGGCGGTCAACGCACGCACGCTCGCGCTGATGAAGCCGACGGCGGTGCTGATCAATACGGCACGCGGCGGTGTGACCGACGAGCAGGCGGTGGTGGATGCCCTCAACGCAGGCAAGATTCGCGGCGCAGGCATCGACGTGCTGTGCGAGGAGCCGATGCGCGATGACCATCCCTACCTGACGGCTAAAAATTGCTACGTGACACCCCACGTCGCTTGGGGCTCGATCGAAGCGCGTACGCGCCTGATCGGCATCGTCGCGCAAAACCTGATCGCCTACCGCGACGGCAAGCCGCAGAACTGCGTGGGCGCGTTTAAGGGATAATACGGTGCGAGGGGGACGATTCGAGAAAAGTCCCCCTCGCGCTCTCTTAAAAAGATTCAAAGAGTACGATGCAGGGGGGGTCTTGAAAGAATCCCCCTGCACCCCCAAGAACTTTGAAACAGAGAAGAATTGAATGCGACAGCTAACCTCCTTCAGCCAAACAAACTTCTTGGCTGAATTTGGGCTCTCCTCGCTTCGCTCGGTGCAAATTCGCTGCGCGAATATTGCCCCATCCCCCCCACCTCAAAAGTTCAGTTCGACAGCTCTTTAACATTTCTGCTATCAAAAGACGATAGTACCACCCAAAGTGTTTGTGGCTTTCTTTAAGCCACAAACGCGATATTTGCTCCCA
>JAGBTR010000254.1 GCA_017631215.1 Clostridia bacterium
CGCGCGCCGTTCTCGAACTCGCCCGCTTTCATTCTCTCAAAAAGGTCAAGATTCTCTTCAACACTTCTGTTACGGTAAGGAGACTCTTTTGATGCGACAGCGCGGTCGTTTACCTTATAATCAGCAAGGTCGTCCTTGGAAAGGTCGCACACGTATGCGTCGCCCTGCTTAATCAGCTGAACGGCAAACTCATAGCACTTGCCGAAATAGTCCGAGCCGTAGAAGACGCCGCCCGTCGGGGTTGCGCCCAGCCACTCCAGATCCTCACGGATGGAGCGCACGAACTCGTCCGACTCCTTGGCGGGGTTGGTGTCGTCGTAGCGCAGATTGAAAAGACCTGCGTACTTGTTGGCTACGTCGGTGTTGATGCAGATCGCCTTGACCGAACCAATGTGCAGATATCCGTTGGGCTCGGGAGGGAAGCGGGTGTGGATCTTCAGACCGGGGTTGGTCGTCAGATCCGCATCGATGATCTCGTGTATAAAATTGCTGTTGATCTCGTCCATGATCTTTTATCCTTTCAGTTGTTTCGTAGGGCGGGGGCTCTGCTCCCGCCGTCTTATTTTGGCAGGCTTCGGATGTAACGGCGGGAGCAAGCCCCCCGCCCTACGGAATTTTGAGCCATTAGCCAATTCGTTCAATCATTGCCTTGATGCGCGCCTCGGTGCGTTCGCGGCCGAGAATGTGCATGACGGTGTAAAGGTCGGGCGCGTTCTGCTTGCCCGTGACGGCGACGCGCAGGAACATACTGATATCCGCGACGCTGCCCTTGAATGCGGTCGGGTCGGCCTTGTACGCCTTCATATCGTCGGCGTAGCCCAGCGAGCGGGCGATGTCCTTGACCTTGTCGAACCAGACGGTCATCTCGTCGGCCTCGTCGTAGCTCTCAAGGAAGCGCGCGAGCGTCGCCTTGATGTCAGCGCGGTCGAACTTCTCGTCGTAGCCCTCCTCAAGCGCGAACAGCTCGTCGTAGAAGAAGCCCATATAAGGTTTGGCATCCGCCCAGGTGGCGAGATCCTTTCTCGGCTTCTTGCCACCGCGACCGATGGCGAAGATCTGCTCGGCGTAGGCGCTGTCGCGAGCGAGCAGCGCGCCGAATTCGGGGTCGAACTGCTGTGCCCAATCGGTCACGCCTGCCGTTACTTGCGCGGCATCCATACGGGAAAGCACGTTCTTGGACACGTCGTTCAGCTTGTCAAAGTCGAACAGACAGCCCGAAACGGACATTTTCTTGATGTTGAAGGGGAAGTCGGTGTAGGGCTTGTCGGGGTTCTGCATTCTCCACTCCTCGTAGTTGGAGTTGAGCAGCGTCATCACGTACTCACACACCGCCTCGGGCGAGTAGCCCATACGGGTGTAGTCGTCCATATTGGCGCCCATATCGCGCTTGGACAGCTTCTTTTTATTGCCGTTCTCGTCCAGACGCATGATCTGGGCGATGTGCATATACTTGGGCAGCTTGAAGCCGAGATAACGGAACAGCTGCAGGTGCTTGGCAAGGCTGGGCAGCCACTCCTCGCCGCGAATGACGTGGGTCGTTCCCATCAGGTGATCGTCGACCGCGTGAGCGAAGTGGTAGGTGGGAATGCCGTCCGACTTGAGCAACACGAAGTCCTCGTCGTTCTCGGGGATATCCAGATTGCCCTTGATGAGGTCGGTTGCCTTGACGCGCTTCTCGCCGTCGCCGTCCGACAGAATGCGAAGCACGAACGGGTCGCCCGCACGAAGGTGTGCCTCGACCTCCTCAAGCGTGATCTCGCGGCTCTTGAGCATTTCGGCACGGCGCGATGCAGCCTGCGCCTCCCAGTCGGTGTTTTTCAGCTCCTCTTTCTTGTTGACCTGCTGCAGCTCCTCCAGCTCCTCCTCGGTGGTGAAGCAGGGATATGCCTTGCCCTCTCTGACGAGCTGCTTGGCAAAGACGTGATAGATAGGACCGCGCAGGCTCTGCTTGTAGGGACCGTAGTCGCCGTGATCGGCAACCTTGCCCTCACTGTCAAGGATGGCTCCCTCGTCAAAGTGGATGCCGTAGCGAGCCAGCGTTTTGATCAGTCCCTCGGCCGCACCCGGCACCTCGCGCTTGGCGTCGGTGTCCTCGATGCGGAGAAACAGCACGCCGCCGCTCTGGTGAGAGAGTCTCTCGGCTACGGTGGTGGGGAACAGACCGCCGAAATGTACGAATCCCGTCGGGCTGGGGGCAAAGCGGGTGACCTTGGCACCCTCGGGGAGCTGGCGTGCGGGGTATCTGGCCTCCATATCCGCAGGCGTTTCGGTCACGTCGGGGAAGAGAAGGTCGGCAAGATGATTGTAGTCCATGGTTTTGGTTCCTTTACTGTTATTTATTGTAGGGCGGGCGTAAGCCTTCGCCGTTTTTTGTTATATCAGCCCCGTCATACGGATCGATCCGCCCAGCTGGGCTGTGCCGCCGTGACCGGGATAAATGGTCATCGTCTCGGGCAGCGTGGCCAGCAGACGCATAGAATCGATCAGGGCGTCCAGATTTCCGCCCCACAGATCGTAGCGGCCGTAGTTGCCGTCGAACAGCGTGTCGCCCGTGATGAGGTCGTCCTCGCCGCAGACAAGGCAGATCGAGCCGGGCGTGTGGCCGGGGGTGTGTAGCACGCGAACGGTCTTACCGCCCAGCGGAATGCCGTCACCGTCGCGGAGCAGCTTGTCGGCGGGCTTCCAGACGCGATCCTCTTGAAAGAAAAAGGAAAACGCGTTTTTGTGGCTGTCGCCGAGAAAGGAGGCGTCGCCCTCGTGAACGTACACGGGCGCGTCGGGAAAGGCGCGGCGTAGCTCGTCCAGCGTGAGCATATGATCGAAATGCCCGTGCGTCAGCACGATGCCATCGCACGAGGCGCCCTCTGTGCCCAGCGCCTGCAATATGGCGGAGAGGGAGACGGCGGGATCGACCACCAGCGCGTGTCCGTCCTCGATGATGAGATAGCAGTTTGCCGCGAAGGACGCGGGTGCGATCGAACGAATGGTCATAGGTGCGCTCCTTTCGGTAGTCTTCTTTATATTTTATCACAAAAGTTTGCGTTTGTCTACAAGAAAATGAAAGAAATTGGAGAAATTGAGCGGCGAGAGGATTTTGACTTGAAAAATAAATTTTGATTGGACGGGAGAGAAGGAAGCCGTGCTTTCAACAACTACTCCTCGGGGCTCGCACAGCTTCGCGCGCTCGCTATGTAGTGTTATGTTCATTCTTTGCCGCTCGGCAAAGAACGAAGCAAGAAAACCGAACTCGGCAAGCCGAGTTCCCAGAGATTTTGCTTGCTCACTTGCGTGAGCATCGCGCAAGCGCGAACGCAAAACTCTTGCGGGGGCTCTGCCCTTTGGATTCCCGTGGTGCGGCGCGTCAGCCATCGATATTTCCGCCCCGAGGAAAAAATGTTTGTCAACATTTTTCCTCGGTTGCGAAAATGACTTTCGTTAAACTAAATTTCGCGTCGGGAAATCCAAAGA
>JAGBTR010000038.1 GCA_017631215.1 Clostridia bacterium
CACGAGGGAGCGACGGCGATCATTCGCTCCTACTGCAAGGTCGACTACACCAAGCACGCCACGGGCGCGGCGCTCGACATTCGCTTGTTGCCCACGAGCGTACGGGACGAGGCGGGCCTGCAGGGACTTGTGTCGCTCCTTCGCGGCTTTGTTGAGCTGGGCGGCTTCTTTATGCAGCCCGACGTAGTCGATGCGGCGATTCTGCGCGAGGCGCAGGCGCATCCCGAGCAGTACGGCACGCTTTCGGTGCGCGTGTCGGGCTGGAATGCCCGTTTTGTGACGCTCAACCGCGACTGGCAGGATATGGTCATCGCGCAAAACGAGAAATAAGCGAGTTGAGCAGGATCGACAGAGAACAGGTGTCTCTGCCCATTTTGCGGTATCATATGGCGAGCGGAAAGCCTCCCTTGTGTAAAGGGAGGTGGCACGCGAAGCGTGACGGAGGGATTGTGATGCAACGAAAGCATAATAGAGATATTATTCCAACTGCAAAAATGTTGCGCAAAAATATGACCAAAGAAGAAAAGCATCTTTGGTATGATTTTTTGCGTACATATCCCATTCGTTTTTCTCGTCAAAAGGTGCTCGGGAAATATATTGCGGATTTCTACTCTGCCGAAGCCAGGCTTGTCATTGAACTTGATGGTTCTGGGCACTATACCGAAGAAGGCAAGCGGTACGATGTAGAACGAACAGCATTTCTCGAAGAATACGGATTGAAGGTTGTAAGGATACCCAATACAGCAATTTGCCAAAATTTTCGAGGTGTTTGCGAATATATCGACAACATCGTAAAACAATCCCTCAGTCAGCTTCGCTGACAGCTCCCTTTACACAAGGGAGCCTTACACACGCATCAACGTAAATTCAAGAGTATGGAACATATCTGACGCGTGTTGCCATGCAAATCGAAGATAGCGATAAAAATCAAATTAGTTAAGGAGATATGCTATGAAAAAATGGGTCGTTGAGGATTGGAAATTTGAATTGACTGCGACGGAAGGCAAGGCGGCAAATTGTAGGCTCGGCATAGAGAAGGGAGACCAATTCGTGTTTTCTTACGAATGTCCTGGTGGAATGTGTCCGCGTGTGATGACGGAGCTCTTCACTTGGTGTGAGGTGATCCGTTGCGGCGGCGATTTTACATATCGGGGAGAGACGGAAAAATACGAAATGGATCTGCTGTGTCCGTGCCAAAGCATCCGCTTTCATTTGAAGGCGATTCCGATCAACAGAGACGAAGTGGGAAGACCGTTGCCCAACAATCCGCGCCCGGACGATGAATGAAAATACATAAAGTATTGCACCCCGACAGACGAAAATCTGTCGGGGTTTTTCAACCACTATGCGGGGGCTTTTTTGTTTGGAGACAAACTGCACAAAAACGCCGTGATCGTTTTGTGCAACCATACGATTTGCGCTTTTGGCAGTGCTGTTTTTTGCTGATAGGACTTGAAAAATCGCGCCGAATGCGGTATGATATAGGCGTATCCGCACAGACGGATTGACACTTGAATTTTCGAGGAGGAATTTATGATGGCAAACAAGGTACGCATTGGTATTATCGGTTGTGGCGGTATTGCCAACGGCAAGCATATGCCTTCGCTTAAGAAGCTCGACAACGTCGAGATGGTCGCATTCTGCGACATCGTGGTCGAAAAGGCGCAAAGAGCCAAGGAGACCTACGGCACGCCCGACGCGGCGGTCTATGAGGATTACAAGGAGCTGCTCAAGGACGAGACGATCGACGTCGTTCACGTCTGCACGCCCAACCGCTCGCACAGCTTTATTACGGTGGATGCGCTCGAGGCGGGCAAGCACGTTATGTGCGAGAAGCCTATGGCCATCAACTCGGTTGAGGCAAAGAAGATGGTCGACGCCGCCGCTCGCACGGGCAAGAAGCTGACCATCGGTTATCAGTCGCGTCAGAGAGCTGACTCGATGTATATGAAGAAGGAGGCCGAGGACGGCACGTTCGGCGAGATCTACTACGCCAAGGCGACCGCACTCCGCCGCAGAGCCGTTCCCACGTGGGGCGTGTTCCTCAACGAGTACGAGCAGGGCGGCGGTCCGCTGATCGACATCGGCACGCACGCGCTCGACCTGACGCTGTGGATGATGGACAACTACAAGCCCAAGTATTGCATCGGCTCGACCTTCCACAAGCTCAACAACGACACCAAGACGGGCAACGCCTGGGGCGACTGGGATCCCGAGAAGTTCACCGTTGAGGATAGCGCCTTCGGTATGATCGTGATGGAGAACGGCGCAACCATTATGCTGGAGTCCTCGTGGGCGCTCAACATTCTTGACCCGCGCGAGGCGATCACGACCGTTTGCGGTACCAAGGCAGGTGCGGATATGCTGGACGGCGTTCGCATCAACGGCGTTCGCAACGGCTGCCAGTACGTGCTCAAGCCCAATCTGAACGCGGGCGGCGTCGCCTTCTACGACGGCAATGGCAACGAGCCTGCCGAGGTGCGCGAGGCAAGACAGTGGATCGATGCGGTCGTCAACGACAAGACGCCCTGCGTCACGCCCGAGCAGGCTTACACGGTCACCCGCATCCTTGAGGGCATCTACACCTCCGCCAAGACGGGCGAGGCGTACTACTTTGATTGATTAAAATTTTAACATCAACGAAAAGAGAGGTACATTACTATGAAATTGAGTGTTCTTGCAAATCTGTACGGCGCGAAGTCGTTGGAGGAGACGCTGCAGATCCTGACGGGTCTGGGCGTTCACACGGTTGAGATCGGTGCGGGCGGTTATCCCGGTAAGTCGCACTGCAACCCCGAGGAGCTGCTTGCTGACGAGGCTAAGTACAACGAGTTCATCGCACTGCTGGGGAAGTACGACGTGACCGTTTGCGCGCTGGCCGCTCACGGCAACGCACTGCATCCTGACAAGGCCATCGCCGCACAGTTCGACAAGGATTTCCGCAATGCCGTTCTGCTGGCAGAGAAGATGGGCGTTGATACCGTTATCACCTTCTCGGGCTGCCCCGGCGACCATGAGGGTGCGAAGTATCCCAACTGGGTCACCTGCCCTTGGCCTGAGGATTTCCTTGCCATTCTGGATTGGCAGTGGAATGAGAAGGTCATTCCTTACTGGCAGGAGGCGGGCGCATTCGCCGTTGCTCACAACGTGCCGCACATCGCCTTTGAGATGCACCCCGGCTTCTGCGTTTACAATCCCGAGACGCTGCTGCGTCTGCGTGCCGCTGTCGGTGACGTGATCGGTGCCAACTTCGACCCCTCGCACCTCATCTGGCAGGGCATGGATCCCGTGGCTGCCATCCGCGAGCTGGCGGGTGCCATCTACCACGTCCACGCCAAGGACACCAAGATCGATAAGTACAACACCGCCAAGAACGGCGTGCTGGACACCAAGCACTACGGCGACGAGCTGCACCGCGCGTGGGTCTTCCGTACGGTCGGCTACGGCAACGGTGAGACCTACTGGCGCGATCTCGTCTCCAACCTGCGCCTTTGCGGCTACGACAGAGTTCTCTCCATCGAGCACGAGGACAGCCTGATGAGCATCGACGAGGGTCTGCGTAAGGCCGTTTCGTTCCTCAATGATATCATCATCGACGAGCCTAAGCCTACCTCCATGAGTTGGGCATAATGTCCGGACATAAAGCAGCATAATTCATTATAGCAACGCCCCTGTCGTTGTACAGGGGCGTTGCTTCAAAATGTGGGGGATAATTGGGGGGTATCGGGGAATTCGCACAAACCTCGTGTGGTAGGGCGGGGGCTTGCTCCCGCCGCGATGAAAGGAATTTCGTCTTTGGAACGGCGGTACCAAGGCACCGCCCTACGGAGCTTGTGCGTCGCCCAACACACCGACAAATCAAAATTTGAAACCCTTTGATTTCCGAACAAAAAAGGAGACAGACTATGAGATTTGCAAAAGAACAGGTCGTTGAGACTCTCAAAAATCTGGAGCGATGGAAGATCCGCGAGCGCGTTTCGCTGGTGGACAAGGCGCAGTACATTGGTTACGGCTACAAAAAGGACAACAACACGCCGCCCGCGGCAGATGCGGATTGGAAGCCGCTTGCCGAGCACAATCATTTTGCGGGCAAGGACGAGCATTTTTGGCTGCACCTCTGCTTTGATACGCCCCAGGATACCTCGAACGGCGAGGAGTGCATCAAGCTGCGCGCGACGACGGGCAGAGAGGGACAGTGGGACGCCTGCAACCCGCAGGGTCTGATCTATCTGGACGGCGTGGCTGTTCAGGGGCTTGACACCAACCACACCGAGCTGATGCTCGAGTTTGGCAAGACGTACGATATGTACATCTACTTCTACAACGGTATGTATCCCAGCGGCTTTGCTCTGGGTCTTGATCTGTGCCGTGAGATGAAGGTCATTCATCACCTGATCTATGACCTCGCCATTCCCCGAGATGCCGCCGAGATGTTCGACCGTCAGTCGGGAGAGTGGCTCAACACCTACAAGTATCTGGTCGCCGCCTGCAATATGCTCGACTTCCGCAACGGTCTCTCGGACGAGCTGATCGCCTCGGCACACCGTGCGGTCGATTTCCTGCAAAAGGAGTTCTTTGAGGGCTACTGCGGTCAGAGCAAGATGCCCGAGGTGACCTGCATCGGTCACACCCACATCGACGTGGCTTGGCAGTGGACGGTCGCCCAGACCGAGGAGAAGGCACAGCGCTCGTTTGCGACGGTGCTCAATCTGATGAAGCAGTACCCCGAGTACAAGTTCTTCACCTCCCAGCCGCAGCTGCTCGAGCACGTCAAGCTCAACAATCCCGAGCTGTACGAGCGCATCAAGCAGGCGCACCGCGAGGGGCGCTTTGAGATCGACGGCGCGATGTGGCTGGAGGCCGACTGCAATCTGACCTCGGGCGAGAGCCTTGTGCGTCAGGTCATTCACGGTCGCCGCTTTATGAAGGACGAGTTCGGCGTGGACAGCAAGACGCTGTGGCTGCCCGACGTGTTCGGTTACAGTGCCGCGCTGCCGCAGATCCTCAAGAAGAGCAACGTCGACCGCTTCGTGACCTCCAAGATCAGCTGGAACGAGACCAACCGCATGCCCTACGACGTCTTTATGTGGCAGGGCATTGACGGCACCGAGATCTTCTCCTACTTCCTGACGGCGCAGAACTACGATCCCAGCAGAAAAGATACTTATACGACCTACGTTGGCACCATCACGCCGCAGATGGTCAAGGGTACTTACGAGAGATTCCAGCAGAAGGAATACACCGACAAGGCCTGCATCACCTACGGCTTTGGTGACGGTGGCGGCGGTCCTACGATGGATATGCTGGAAAAGCAGAGACGCATCGCGTACGGTCTGCCGGGTATCCCTGTGACCCGTATGCAGACGGCCAAGGAGTTCCTTGACGGTGTCGAGGCGGACTTCCACCGCAACGCCGAGCTGCTGGGCATTACCCCGAAGTGGGTGGGTGAGCTGTATCTGGAGATGCACCGCGGCACCTACACGACGCAGGCCAAGAACAAGAAGTTCAACCGTCGTGCCGAGCAGATGCTTCAGGCGGTCGAGACGATGTCGCTGACGGCACAGCAGATGCTGGATATGCCTTACGAGGAGGGCACGCTCTACGACGCATGGCAGAAGGTGCTTCTGCTTCAGTTCCACGATATCATTCCCGGCTCGTCCATCCGCGAGGTGTACGAGGATTCGGACAAGACCTACGGCGAGGTATTTACCGACGTGGGTGCCATCCGCGACGCACGCGTGGCGGCTCTTGCCAAGGCGGTCGGAACCCGAGGCGGTCTGTGGGTATACAACCCTGCGCCCTACGCATTCAGCGGCTTGGTTGAGGCGGACGGCAAGAATTATCTGGTCAAGGACGTGCCTGCGATGGGCTGGAGCGTTGTGGCTCCTGCCGCCGCGGAGGACGTTTACGCTGACGCTACCCGCATTGAAAACGGCAAGCTGCGTGTCGTGCTGAACGAGCGCGGCGAGGTCGTGTCCGTTTACGACAAGGTGAACGGTCGCGAGGTGGTTGCTGCGGACGGCGTTGTCAACCAGTGGAGGGTCTTTGAGGACTATCCTCGCGCTTACGACGCGTGGGAGATCACCTCTTACTACAAGCAGAAGGCTTGGGACGTTGACGACGTGCAGTCGATCGAGGTCATTCGTGAGGACGGTCGCGCGGGCGTTCGCGTGACGCGCAAGTACAACCAGTCGACCTTTGTGCAGGATATTCTGCTTGAGAGCGAGGGCGACGGTGTCGTCTTCCGCAACAAGGCAGATTGGCACGAGGATCACGTGCTGCTCAAGGCTTACTTCCCGCTCAACGTTCACTCCGACCGCGCAACCTATGAGATTCAGTTTGGTACGCTTGAGCGTCCCACGCACGAGAACACAAGCTGGGATGCCGCCAAGTTTGTGGTGTGCGCGCACAAGTGGGCGGATATGTCGGACGGCTCGTACGGCGTCAGCCTGCTCAACGATTGCAAGTATGGCTACAGCGCAGAGGGCAACGTGCTGTCTCTGACGCTGCTCAAGGCGCCCACCAGCCCCGACCCTGTGGCTGACCGCGGTGAGCACGAGTTTACCTACGTGCTGTATCCGCACGCAGGCGATTGGAGAGAGGGTGGCACGGTCGCTCACGCCTACGCGCTCAACCGTCCCGCAACGGCGGTGATGCTGGGCGAGCAGGAGGGCAAGCTGCCCGAGACGTATGCGGCGCTGGTCTGCGATCGCGCGGCGCTGGTCGTTGACACGCTCAAGGCTGCTTACGACGGCTCGGGCGATGCGGTGGCACGTCTCTACGAGAGCGCCAACACGCAGGGCGTGGCGACGCTCAAGGCTGGCTTTGACTTCTCGTCGGCAGTGCTTTGCGACACCGAGGAGAACGAGGTCGCACCTCTTGAGATCAAGGACGGCGCTGTCGTTGTGCCGTACGGTCACTATGAGCTGCTGACCATTCGCTTCAAGAAGTAATCAAATAACAAACGACCGCTCGGGCGAGATGCTTGGGCGGTCGCTTTTTTGATGGGTGTTATTGAACGATAAAGAAACAGAACCGCAGTGTCGGTTCTTTTTTTATGCCGCTGTCACTGCTTGGCACGGTGTGCCACTGTATGGCATCGCTCTTTGTGGTAGGATGGTCGCACAGCAAGAAAGGAGGCTGATGATATGAATGAAGAATAGCAAGGCAACGGCAAGGAAGGCACCGCGTCAGTGCAGTGGCGCGCATCTGAAGGCGGTGGAGCGCACCTTTCGCGAGGGGACGGTCGTGCGGCGTGCGGAGAGCTACGTCAAGCGATGCCGTGAGCGCGAGGACGGTCAGGCCAGCTTTCCCAATCTGGCGGGGCTCAGCCGTGTGCTGGGCATCGGTCTGGATGAAATGACGCGGCTGGGGGAGAAGTATCCCGTGGTATACGACGCTATTCTGGCGGTGCTGGAGGACGGTGCGCTCAATGCGGACATCATCCCGGGCAAGTCGGCTCTGCTCACGATGAATTACTTCCGCCGCCGTCTGGGCTACGAGGCGACCAAGACCGCGCCGCGTGAGGAGAGTGGCGAGACGCGGGTCGTCTTTGAGCACGACGTGCTGGAGGACGGGCGATGAGCACGCGACAAGGCGGTCGGATACACCGCATCGGCGGGGCTCCGAACGAGCGTCAGGCCGAGTTCTTTGCCTCTCGGGCGCGGTATACGGCGTACGGCGGTGCGCGCGGCGGTGGCAAGTCGTGGGCGTTGCGGCGCAAGCTGGTGGGGCTGTGTCTTTGCTACGCGGGCATTCGCTGTCTGCTGGTGCGTCGAACGCTGGTCGAGCTGCGCGCCAATCACATTCTCCCGATGCTACGCGAATACGGTGTGCTGGTGCGCTTTTCGGCAGGGGAGCGGTCGTTCTTGTTCGCCAACGGCAGTCGCATTGATTGCGGCTACTGCGACAGCGAGCGGGACTCGCTTCGGTATCAGGGTCAGGAATACGACGTTGTCGCCATTGACGAGGCGACACAACTCAGCGAGATGCAATTCTCGGCGCTGCGGTCGTGTATGCGTGGCGTGGGAGATTTCCCGCGTCGGATGTATCTGACCTGCAACCCGGGCGGCGTGGGGCACGCGTGGGTCAAGCGGCTGTTCATCGATCGGCGTTATCGGGACGGTGAGTGTTCCGAGGACTACTGCTTCATTCCTGCGCGTGTGTGGGACAACCGTGTGCTGATGGAGCGTGACCCCGACTACGTGCGCTCGCTTCGGTCTCTTCCCGAGCGGCTTCGTGCGGCTTGGCTGGAGGGACGGTGGGACGTCTTCGAGGGTCAGTTTTTCTCGGAGTTTGACGAGGGGCGACACGTCGGAGAGCGGGGCGGTGAGGTTCGTTGCACGTTTGCCGCAATGGACTACGGCTTTGACCGCTTGGCCATCCTTTTGCTTCGCGAGGATGCTTTGGGGCGGATACAGGTGGCGGACGAGCTGTGCGAATCGGGGCTGACGCTGGGTGAGGCGGCGTGTCGGCTGGCGGATTTTTGCCGAGGAGAGGGGCGGCGTGTCGACTACGTGGTGGCGTCGCCCGATCTTTGGAACCGTCGGCAGGACAGCGGTCGGTCGGGCGTTGCCGTGATGCAATCGGCCGCGGCCATCCCTCCGCTTCGACGGGCAGACGACCGACGCATTGCGGGCTGGCGTGTGGTACGTGAATATCTGCACGGCAAGGATGGGGAGACGTGGCTGTGCATCTCTCCACGCTGTCGTGAGCTGATCTCGTGTATGCAAGGGCTGCTTTGCGACGCAAGCGTGCCCGAGGACGCGTCAAGCACGCCGCACGCGCTGACCCACGCGCCCGAGGCGCTTCGCTACGC
>JAGBTR010000255.1 GCA_017631215.1 Clostridia bacterium
CCCGTTTATCTGGTTTTGTGTAGCAGCAATCGGAGTTTGCGTTTTTCGGAGCGTTGACTACGGTTGACGCTCTTTTTTATTTTATATCTATCTTTTGGAGGAAAAGAAAATGAAGAAAATTTTGGCTGTTATCTCCCTGCTATTGACAATGTGTTTGTCCTTCGCCTCTTGTGGTGGATCAACAAAAAACGAATCAGAATTTTTTGAACTTGTATCGGAAACGCAAGAACTTTTGGACGAATATGCGGATGATATTTATTCGTGCTGGTATGATTACATATATGAGGATGAATATTCAAGTATAGATAGCGCGATTTTATCAGCAATGATTATGAACTCGGATAACATTGATATCATTGAATCAAACAATGAGCAAATTAAAGAATTATATAAAAAAGCCAAGGATGGCAAACTTGAATCCGAAGTCAAGGACGTAATGCAAGCGTACAATGACTACTATGCTTTTGTTATGGAGGTAAGCGGATCATTTAATTCATTCTCAGCAAGCAAGGAAACATTAAAAAAAGAACTTTCAAGTGCATTGAAAAATTTGGAATTTGAATTAGATTAAAATGTCCTGACGCAAACCGATGAAACAGTATTTCATCCGCTTTTGGTTTTGCTTCAAATCAGTGCTTATTAAAAGGGCAGAGAATTTTGTAACATTCTCTGCCCTTTTCCTATCGGTAGGTTGTGTATTCTATTGAATTTTAAAACTGTCCTTAAAAGTACGCCTCATTTAAGACATCTCTTTTTTTATTGGAATATGTGATGGTGCAGAGATCTCGCGCGAAAGAAGCCGCATCGCGCCTTCTTTGTGAACTCGCCGCAAGGCGAGTTCGGGGTTCTGATTCCCGTCGCCTGCTCAAAGCCCCAGCCCTGCTTCGAAAGAAGCGGGGCTGGGGCTTGTTCATTATTCATTCTTCACTATTCATCATCACAGGATCGGATACCCCGCGTTCGTATGCGCCTCGAACAGCTCGTCGCACATCGAGATGATATCGTCGATAGACAGCTCTGCCGCCGTGTGGGGCTCGAGCATCGCCGCCTGATAGATGTGCTCGCGCTTGCCCGTCACCGCCGCCTCGATGGTCAGAAGCTGGCAGTTAATGTTGGTCATATTCATCGCCGCACATTGTATGGGCAGACGACCGACGTGGGTGGGATGGACACCGCCACCGTCCACCATACAAGGCACCTCGACGCAGGCATCGCTCGGCAGATTGTCGATCAGCCCCGTGTTGAGCACGTTGCCGCCGATCTTGTAGGGCGTGTTGGTCACGATCGCCTCCATAATGTGCGAGGCGTACTCACGCGAGCGCGTGTGCTCGACGTTTCCGCCCGCCGTCAGCGCGTCGCGCTGCTTCTCCCAGCCTGCGATCTGATTGACACAGCGGCGCGGATACTCGTCCAGCGGGATGTGGAAGCGCTCGATCAGCTCGGGATATTTGGACTTGATATAGAAGCAGTTGTACTCAGCGTTGTGCTCCGAGCTCTCGGTGCAGTAGTAGCCGAATTTGTCGATGTAGTCAAAGCGCACCATATCGTCATGGATGCCGCTCGCAGTCTTTTCTTTGGCGCGGCGGCGGATTTCGGGATACAGATCGTTGCCCGCCTTGTCGCGCACGTCGATCAGCCAGCCCATATGGTTGATACCCGCGATGAGCTCGCTACCCAGCTCGACGTCTTTCATACCGAGCTTGTCGAGCAGACCCGCGGTACACACCTGCACGCTGTGGCAAAGACCGACCGTCTTGACGCCCGTATATCTCTGCATATAGCCCGACAGAATCGCCATCGGGTTGGTGTAGTTGAGGAAGAGCGCGTCGGGGCAGACCTCCTCCATATCGCGCGCAAAGTCCTTGAGCACGTGGATGGTGCGCAGACCGCGGAAGATGCCGCCGATACCCAGCGTGTCGGCGATGGTCTGGCGCAGACCGTACTTCTTGGGGATCTCAAAATCGATAATGGTACAAGGATCGTAAAGTCCCACCTGGATGGCATTGACTACGAAGCGCGCACCGCGAAGGGCAGCCTTTCTCTGCTCCACGCCCAAATACCTGCCGATGCGAGCCGAGCCCGCATTGTACTTCTTGTTGAGCAGATCGATGATCAGATACGACTCCTCCAGCCGCGCCGCGTCGATATCGTACAGCGCGATCTCAAGGTCCTCGCTCAGCGGCTTGCAAAGCAGGATATCTCCCAGAACGTTCTTAGCAAACACGGTGCTGCCCGCACCCATAAATGTGACCTTCATGTTGTTTCTCCTTTGTACATTTATTTTTCGGAAAGCTACTCCCTTGCTTTATATTGTATCATATTTTTTCGTCTCTTGGTATTGCTTTTTGTGACATAAACATGGTATAATGTTGCTATGGAGGTGATGAACATGAGCGACATCATATTTCCGGACACCAATCCCCCCGCCGATCTTTTGCCGCTGTTTGTTGGTCATGAAGAATGTGAGAGCGGTTACAATTTCGGTCCCTATGTCCGCGACTATTATCTGCTCCATTTCTGCATCGGCGGTCAAGGTGCGCTAAAAAATCGCCACGGAACCTACACCATCCGCAAAGGACAGTTGTTTATCATCCGTCCCGGCGAAGTGACCACCTATACCGCCGACCGAGAAAAACCGTGGGAATACGTTTGGATCGCTTTTCGCGGCCGTGCGGCTGCCGTCTTTGACCCAGAACCGTCCGTGCTCCTCATTCCGGGCGGCGTCGAAGAGCATCTAACCGAGCACATCAAAGGCGGTACGTCCGCCCCCGAGATCTATCTGTCCATACTGTATGAATTGATCTATTCGTTGTTTTGCGAACAAAAGCCGACACAAACAACAGACAAGCTCCGTCAGATCAAACGATATATCAATTATAATTATATGCTCCCCTTGACCGTTGAAGGGATTGCCAAAAGCTTTGGCTTTGAGCGCAGCTATCTGTTCCGCTTGTTCAAGGCTCGTTACGGCGTCGGACTAAAGGAGTATATCATTCGCGTCCGTATGCGCTGCGCCATGCATTTTTTGGAGGATGGCTGCTCGGTCAGCGAATGTGCTCGTTTGGTCGGCTACGAGGATGAATTCAATTTTTCCAAGGCTTTTAAAAAGCATTACGGCTATTCCCCGTCCGGCGTCTACCGCCGCTCCATCCGATAAACAGCAAGCGCGACCGTGCCCTGCACAGCCGCGCTCGTTTTATTTTTACCATCGACCGCCGGGGCGCATCCCGCCCATACCACCATTACCGCCCATACCGCCGTTACCCCCCATACCGCCGACGCCCGAGAGGTTGGTAGCAAAGACGCCGTCCATGGTCAGCGTGGAGACCGCAGAGCCGTTCGCGCTGACGGTGTAGGTCTCGCCCTGCGCCATCGAGGGCAGGCTGATATAGATATTGGTCGCGGACTTTTCAAGCGTGATCTCATACAGCACCCTGCCATCACTGTCCGCGAGCGTCACGGTCGTGCCTGCACGCGCCGACAGCCCCACGCGGACACAGCACTGTGTCGAGGCGGTGTCGGGGTTATCCGCATTGGCTTGGAACATACCGCCATAGGCGACCAGCGTGCCGCCGTTGGTATAGATGGATGAGCGGTCGCCGCAGTCCAAGGGGCCGTTGCCGCTGTTTTCGGGACCCGAGACGGTGACCGCACCACCGTTGAATACGATATCTCCGTTGGCATCAATGCCATCGCCCGCGGCGTTGACCGTGATGTTGCCGCCGTTGATAGTGATGGCGCATTCAGCTTCGTTCGTGCCGCCCGTGTTGAGTCCGTCATCCGTCGCGATGACCGAGATCGTACCGCC
>JAGBTR010000256.1 GCA_017631215.1 Clostridia bacterium
GATGGACGGCGTGATCGAGATGTTCCGCGCGGCAGGAGAGCAGCCCGACGAGCGCTGGCTGCACATTCAGGAGAAGGGCTACTGCTTCGATACGCTGACGGTGGACGGACTGCTGACCTCGTACGAGGGCGGCGTGACGCCCAACCCCCAGCAAAAGCACCCCGCCCAGCTCAACGTCATTACCTTGCGTCCTGCCAAGGCGGCGTATGACACGCCCGTCTTTGCCGCGACGCACAAGCGACGCTACGAATACTGCCTGGATGCGGAAAAGAACTTCTGGATGGGATGGTCGCTGTGCACCTTCCTCATCAGCTCGGTGAGAATGAAGGATGCAGACGCTGTCCGCAAGGATTTCGGCATGCTCCGCACCAATGCGGATACGCCGCGCTCGCTCGTCGACCGTCACGGATTGCAAATGCTCGAAACGGGCGGGTGCAGCCTTGGCGAGTCCTACTATATCACCTCGATGTGTATGGTGATTACCGCGATGACGGAGCTGTTTTTGCAGAGCTTTGACGGCAACGTCTGCGACATTCTGCCCGTTACGGTGTCCGACGCGCCCGTCGCCTTTGACGGCCTTCACTCCTCGTTTGGCTTTACCGCCTCGGGCAAGCTCGAGGGTGGACGTGCCGAGGTCGTTCTGAATGTCACGCGCGACACCGCCCTTACGCTGCGACTTGGCAAATGCTGTCGCGGCAGTTACGCTCTCATCGCGCCCGATGGCCGCGTGGTCGGTTACTTCGAGAACAAAACCCTCTACGCCCAAATGTCCGTCGGTGAATACCGCATCGAGCGGTGTTGAGGCGGTAAATCGGGGGTATAGGGGAGACGCACATTCAACGTAGGGGCGCGCATTGCGCGTCCGTAAAAAGGATCTTGCACCCCAAAACGGACGACCGATGGTCGCCCCTACGGGTCTGCGAGACGCCATATTGCTACATCAAACCCTCCGACAAATCAAAACCCGAAAGGAGAAACGCTGTGGTCACCATCACCAGTGTCCTGCCCCATTCCCGCGCAGAAAAGGCGGGGATATGCGCGGGAGATCAACTGCATACCATCAACGGGCGCGAGATCCGCGACGTGCTGGATTACCGTTTTTATCTGGCCGAGCGTACGGTGCGGCTGGTCGTGCTTCGCGGGCAGGAATCGCGCGAGGTCGTCATCCACAAGCAGGAATACGACGACATCGGGCTTGAATTCGAGACGCCGCTGATGGACGAAAAGCATTCGTGCGAGAATCGGTGCATCTTCTGCTTTATCGACCAGCTGCCCAAGGGACTGCGGCAGACGCTCTACTTCAAGGATGACGACAGTCGGCTGTCCTTTTTGCACGGCAACTATATCACGCTGACCAATCTGGAGCAGCGCGATATTGATCGCATCATTGAAATGTCATCTCGCCCGTCAATATTTCCGTTCACACCACCGACCCCGAGCTTCGCGTCAAGATGATGCGAAACAAGCACGCGGGCGAGGTGCTTGCCTATATGCGGCAGCTTGCCGATGCGGGCATTCGCATCTGCGCGCAGGTGGTGCTGTGTCGGGGCATCAACGACGGCGAGCATCTCGACCGCACGATGCGCGATATGCTTGACTATATGCCCGCGCTCTCCAGCGTGTCGATCGTTCCTGCGGGGCTGACGCGCTATCGCCAAAAGCTCTATCCCTTGGAGCCCTACACGCCCGAGGAGTGCCGCGCGATCATCGCACAGGTGGGGCGCGTGGGCGACGAGTGCATCGAGAAGTACGGTCGCCGCGTCTTCTTCTGCGCCGACGAGATGTACATCCGCGGCGGTCTTGACCTGCCTGACGATGAATTTTACGAGGATTATTCCCAGCTCGAGGACGGCATCGGTATGGTGACGTCGATGGGCTTTGAATTTGATGCCGAGATGCGCTTCCTTGAGGACGACCTCACGTCCTACACGCCGCCGCGCACCGTGACGGTCGCTACGGGTGTGGCTGCCGAGGCGAGCATCCGCGCGCTGTGTACCAGGCTGGAGGCGCAGGTCAAGGGGTTGACCGTCCGCGTCCTTCCCATCGTCAATCATTTCTTTGGCGAGACCATTACGGTCGCAGGGCTCTTGACGGGTCACGATATGGCCGAGCAGCTGGCGGGGCGTGAGCTTGGCGACGAGCTTCTCATCCCCGAGAATACACTGCGCGCCGACGGCGATCTGTTTTTGTGCGGTATGACGCCGATGGAGCTGTCCGAGCGCCTGGGCGTGCCCGTCCGCATCAGCCCCAACGACGGCGCAGAATTTTTGACCGCGTTGCTCGGCACGAACGACCAAACACCGATATACGACGCTCGCCAAGGTGAGCCAAAGGAGGTAGATACATTATGAGTAAACCCATCATTGCCGTTGTCGGCAGACCTAACGTAGGAAAAAGCACGCTGTTCAACCGTCTGATCGGTGAGCGCCGCTCCATTGTCGAGGACACGCCCGGTGTCACGCGCGACCGCATTTACGGTGAGACCGAATGGAGAGGTCGCACGCTGGTGATGATCGATAAGGGCGGTATTGAGCCCAAGACGGACTACATCATTCTCGCGCAGATGCTAAATCAGGCGCAGATCGCCATCGATACGGCCGACGTGATCATTTTCGTGTGCGACGTGCATACGGGCGTGACGGCCAACGACCGCGACATTGCGACGATGCTGCAAAAGAGCCGCAAGCCCGTCGTGCCCTGCATCAACAAGTGCGACCGTACGGGACATACGCCGCTTGAATTTTACGAGTTCTACGAGCTGGGCTTCGATTGCGATCCCATCCCCGTCTCGTCCGTTCACGGCTCGGGTACGGGCGAGCTGCTCGACGCGTGTCTTGACGCGCTGCCCGAGGATATCGAGGACGATGATGATGAGGACGACTGCATTCACGTGGCCGTCATCGGCAAGCCCAATGCGGGCAAGTCGTCCATCATCAACCGCTTCGTGGGCGCAGAGCGTATGATCGTTTCGAACATTGCGGGAACGACGCGCGACAGCGTGGACACGTCGGTCGAGAACGAGCACGGCAAATTCACCTTTATCGACACGGCGGGCATTCGCCGCCAGTCCAAGATCAACGACAAGATCGAAAAGTACAGCGTGCTTCGCGCCCATATGGCGGTCGAGCGAGCCGACGTGTGTCTGCTCATGATCGACGCGACGGCGGGCGTGACCGATCAGGACGAAAAGATCGCCGGCATCGCGCACGAGTCGGGCAAGGGCGTCATTATCGTGGTCAACAAGTGGGATCTGGTGGAAAAGGACAACAAGACGGTGAAGGAATTCACCGATCAGATCCGCACCGCGCTGGCCTATATGCCTTACGCGCCCATCATTTTCGTCTCCGCACTGACGGGACAGCGTCTGCCCAACATCTACGCGCTGATCTCCAAGGTGCAGAACAGCCGCACGATGCGCGTGCCTACGGGCGTGCTCAACGACGTGCTGGGCGAGGCGATGATGCGCACCCAGCCGCCCTCCGACAAGGGTCGCCGCCTCAAGATCTACTATATGACGCAGAACGCTGTCGCGCCGCCCACCTTCGTGCTGTTCTGTAACTCCATCGAGCTGTTCCATTTCTCCTACCAGCGCTATATCGAAAACTGCCTGCGCGATACCTTCGGCTTCGAGGGTACGCCCATCCGTATGATCATCAAGCAAAAGGGCGACGATTAAGTAAACGGGAGCCCGCCTCAAGACGGCTCGGAAATGGGGCAAGCGCCGAGCACGCACAGCCTCGTGCGTAGGGCGGGGGCTTGCTCCCGCCGCGATCGAACGGCATTTCCCCGAGAACGGCGGCACGCGCTTATGTGATGCCAAAGGGGTCGGGGCCGGCGATATGCTCGCGCCATAAAATAGCGGCAATAAAGTGAACTAAATTTGTGGCTATCGGTGAGTTGCGGCGAGCGAGAGCCTCCCTCCGAGAGGGAGGTGTCTGCCAAAGGCAGACGGAGGGAGCCTGCGTGCATAAAAGGTGCGGTCTCCCTTTGTTTCAGCGAAATTCTTTCGTCGCGCAATCTCCCTCAGTCGCGGCAAGCCGCGACAGCTCCCTCTCGGAGGGAGCCTTGGTTCGTGCGTCGCCCAACCCATCGCCAGATCAAAATTTGAACATTCGCCAATTTTCTCCAAGAAAGGAGCAACCATATTATGTCAACCCAATTCATCGATCACGTTAAAATAGAAATCAAGGCCGGCAACGGCGGCAACGGCGCCATCGCCTTCCACCGCGAGAAATACGTCTCGGCGGGCGGTCCCGACGGCGGCGACGGAGGTCGCGGCGGCAACATCATCTTCCGCGTCGACGAGGGCGTCAATACGCTGCTCGCCTACCGTTATCGCCACAAATTCGCAGCCGAAAACGGCGGTGACGGCAAGGGCGGCAAGATCCACGGCGCGTCGGGCGAGGACTGCATCATTCCCGTTCCGCGCGGCACGCTCATCAAGGACGCCGAGACGGGCGCGGTCATTCACGATATGTCGGACGGCGAGGACTTTATTGCCTGCCGCGGCGGTCGCGGTGGCTGGGGCAACCGTCACTTCGCCACGCCCACAAGACAGGTGCCGATGTTCGCCAAGAACGGCACGCAGGGCGAGGAGAAGATCGTTCTGCTGGAGCTGAAGATGCTCGCAGACGTGGGACTGATCGGCTTTCCGAGCGTGGGCAAGTCGTCCATTCTCGCTCGCATCAGCGCGGCGCGTCCGAAGATCGCAGAGTATCATTTCACTACGCTCTCGCCCAACCTCGGCGTCGTGCGCGTACACGACGAGGCGGGCTTTGTGGCTGCCGATATCCCCGGTCTGATCGAGGGCGCGGCCGAGGGTGCAGGTCTGGGACACGACTTTTTGCGCCACGTCGATCGCTGCCGTCTCTTGCTTCACGTCGTGGACATCTCCTGCTTCGAGGGACGCGATCCCATCGACGACGTCAAGACCATCAACCAGGAACTGCTGCGCTACAGCCCCGTACTGGCCGAGCGTCCGCAGATCATCGTCGCCAACAAGGTCGACTCGCTTGACCGCGAGCTGGTCAACGTCGACGAGTTCGAGGAGTTCGTCCGCGAGAACGGCTGGGAGCTGCTCTATATTTCGGCGGCGACGGGCGAGGGTCTGCGCGAGATGATCGAGCTGGTCTGGGATCGCTTGCAGGATCTGCCCCCCATTCTCACCTACGAGGCCGAGGTCGTCGAGGTCGAGGAGGAAGAGGGCAAGGTGACCGACATTCGCCGCGAGGGCGGCAAGTTCATCGTCGAGGGCAAGTGGATCTTCAACCTGATGAATCAGATCAACTTCGACGACTACGAGTCGCTTAACTACTTCCAGCGCGCGCTCCAGAAGGGCGGCGTGTTCGAGGCGCTTGAGCAAAAGGGCTGCGCGGACGGTGACACGGTCTCCATTTACGACTTTGAATTCGACTACGTAAAATAAAGCGCAGCGGCGCATAATATAGGTAAAGGATAAATTTGGGGTTTGGCGGTATGTTGAGGGGTACGATGCAAGGGGGATTCTTGAAAGAATCCCCCCTGCACCCCCAAGAACTTTGAAACAAAAAGACGATATGCGATAGCCATCTTCCTTTATCCAAACAAAACTTTAAACTGAATTGGGGCTCTCCTCGCTTCGCTCGGTGCAAATTCGCTGCGCGAATATTGCTCCGTCCCCCCCTACCCCAAAAGTTCAGTTCGACAGTTGTTAAACATTTTCGCTATCAAAAGACGATAGCACCACCCAAAGTGTTTGCGTGTTTCTTTAACACGCAAACGCGAAATTTTGCTGAACAAAACCTTTGAGCGCCGCCTTTGCGGAGCGAAGCGAAGCAACCGAAGGCGCGAACGGGGCGCGGCAAAGCCGCGCGGGATCCAAGGGCGTAGCCCTTGGCACGTTTTCTTGGTTCGTTCTTTGGCGTGCGCCAAAGAATGAACATAAAAAAGCCAACAGCGCAGCGCGCCCACAGGGCGCAGTATGCGCGTAAAGAGAAAAAGTTGTATATTCATCAAAAACAACACACCGACAAATCAAACTTTGAAACAATGATAAAGCGGAGGTAAGATATGAATATCTGGCACGATATGGACGCTTCTCAGATCACACCCACCAACTTTACGGCCGTCATCGAGATCCCCAAGGGCAGCCAATGCAAATACGAGCTTGACAAGCACACGGGACTTCTTCGTCTGGACCGTATTCTGTATACCTCCACCCACTATCCCGCCAACTACGGCTTCATCCCGCGCACTTATGCCGACGACGGCGACCCGCTCGACGTGCTGGTGCTGTGCAGTCACACCATCCAACCGATGACGCTGGTGCAGGTCTATCCCATCGGCGTGATGCGAATGATCGACGGCGGCAAGCTGGACGATAAGATCATCGCGCTCGCCTTTACCGATCCCACCTATCAGGGCATCAAGGATCTGGATCAGCTGCCGCCCCATATTTTTGACGAAATTATGCACTTCTTCAGCGTCTACAAGCAGCTGGAGAATAAGCAGACGGCGGTCAAGGAGCTGTTCGGTCACGTCGAGGCGGAGCGCATTGTCAGCGAGGCCATCGAGAGCTATGAGCGCACCTATGGCGGCGCAACCGCCAATGCCGACGCGTCGGATGAGTAAGCGCGCTTGCCTTGTGCGGATCGCCCTGCTTCTGCTGTGCCTCGGGTGCCTTGCGGCGGCGGGCTGCTCGGCGGATGCGCCGCAGGCAACACCGCCCGACCCCGATACGGTCGTGACGTCTCCCGACCTGCCCGAAACGGCGCTTCCCCAAGCGCCGACCTATGCTCCCAATATGCCCGACGAGGGCGTGCATATCGCCTACGCGGTCAACCGCGACGAGGCGGGCTTCGTTGTCGGTGAGACGCTGCAGGAGGTGACGGGCGGCGGCGCGACGCTGATGGTCAAGGCCGTTCCGCAGCTGGGCTACCGCTTTGTTTGCTGGAGCGACGGCGTGACCGAGCGCACGCGGCAGGGCGATACGGCAGAGTCCTCGTCCGTCATCACCGCCATTTTTGATTATGAGACGTCCGACCTGCCCGCCGTCGTTCTGACCACGCGGACGGGGCGCGACGTGACGAGCAAGACCGATTATATCGGCGGCACGCTGACGCTGATCGGCGCGGGCGACGAGAATATCGAAACAAGCACGATCGAGATTCGCGGTCGTGGCAACTATACGTGGACGGCGCACGAGAAAAAATCGTACAAGATCAAATTCCCGTCCAAGATCTCGCCGCTCTCGCTGGGCGGTAAGAGCCGCACGTGGGTGCTGCTCGCCAACGTGTGCGATCAGTCGTTGCTTCGCAACCATACGGCATTGCAGATGCTTGACGAGTTTGATCACATCGCGCACGCGCCCAACTCCACGAGCGTGGACGTCTACCTCAACGGCGAATATCGCGGCGTGTATCTGCTTGCCGAGGAGATCACGCTGTCCTCCGCGCACGTCGATCTGGACGACAGCGGGCGCGAGACGGAGACGGATACGGGCTATCTGATCGAGCTGTCCTCCTACGCGACCGACGTTGCCTTTGAGCTGGCGGGACGGCGGTATGAGATCAAGAGCGACCTCTCCTCCAAGCATTCGGTCGCCAAACGGCAAAGGGCGTATATTGGCGACTATGTAACGGCCGCCTACAACGCGTTGCTTGGCGGTGACAAGGCGGCGGTCGCGCGCTATATCGACCTTGACACGCTCGTCGACGCGTATCTGGCAGAGGAGCTGCTCAAAAACCTCGATATGGGCTGGGACAGCTTTTATCTGCACAAGGACGCGGGCGGTAAGCTTTGCTTCGGACCGCTGTGGGATTTCGACCTGTCGCTGGGCAATGCCAATTTCGGCTGTCAGTACGTCAGCGAGCTGTATTGCGCGACCTCCTATCCCCCTACGGCCGCCCAGAGCAACCCGTGGTTCATCGCGGCGATGCAGCTGGATTGGTTCCGCGCGATGGTGGTCGAGCGGTGGGAGCAGATGCTCCCGAGCCTTGCGGTCTATCCTGCATATATCTTGGATATGGGACAGACCTACGCCGCCTCGTTCGAGCGCAATTTTAAGCGCTGGAATATCTTCGGTACGGTGCAAAACCGCGAAACGCCGCTGATCACCAGCCTTGCGACCTACCGCGAGCATTACACCTATCTCGCCTCGTGGCTGGGGGGGCGACTGGCTTGGCTGGACGGATTTTTGCACAGCGCCGACTACCGCGCGGGGCACTACGCCTACGCCGACGGCACGAATGCGGTCGCCTCCGACGAGGCCTTGACCTATGCGCGTCTGCTGGCGCAGGACGGTACCTCCTTGAACGGCTATATCCGCGATGGCGGCATCTACTCCGATGCGCCCGAGGTCGCCGACCGACACGTCAGTTTGTTGCTGGACGGCGATACGGACACCAAGTGGTTTTCGACCGTGACCGAGGGCGATTGCGTCGAGATCACGCTGATGATGACCGAGGCGGTCACGCTGACCGACTACGTGCTGACGACGGGCGCGAACACCGCGCTCAAGCCCTACCGCAATCCGATCGCGCTGGTGCTTTACGGCTCCAACAACGGCAAGGTGTGGGAGCAGATCGACGCGGTCGGCGCACTCTCCGAGACGCTGGGAGCGACCGATGCCACGTCCTACGCCTACGCGGTCGACGCGCCCGCCGCCTACGACCGCTACCGCATCCGCCTTTGCTGCGGCGGCGAGGTACAGCTCTCCGAGCTTGCGCTGTACGGTACGGCTCAGTAAATATTCCGATCAAATATGCTACGGCAAGACCGCCGTAGCATATTTTTTTTGCACCGCGCATACATTGGAGCAAGACCAATGGGCTGTCCGATGTGTGGCAGTGGGGAGGAGGAAATATATGGATGAGCTTTATACCAAGCAGACCGTACGTGCACAGCGGCTTCAGCTGCCGATCTGCGACCGCACGGTTACGACCGAGGTGACGGGGGAGATCTCGTTGCCCGACTATCAGCCCGCGATCAAGCGGCTGCTCCGTGTGAGCGCGACGGTCGGGACGCCGAGCAGCTACGTGGGCGGCGGTACGATGGAGTTTACGGGGACGGTCGACTATTGCGTGTATTACATGGGC
>JAGBTR010000257.1 GCA_017631215.1 Clostridia bacterium
AGCACCGAAGCGGCTTGCGGGCGCCGCCTGCGGCGGCGCGGGGTCAAGGGGCAAAGCCCCTTGCTCGCTTTCTTGGTTCATTCTTTGGCGAGCGCCAAAGAATGAACATCAACAGCAAGCCGCGAACGCGCCGAAGGCAGTGTGAGCGTAAAGAGGAGAAGTCGTTTGGCATAAAACCACCTCTCCCCCGCAGTGTGAGCGTAAATAGGAGAAGCCGTTTGGCATAAAACCACCTCTTCCCCCGCTGTGTGAGGGTAAAGGAAAGAAGTTGTAAAGCCGCCTCACAAACACCAAAAAACAAAACTCGCCCGCCGCAAGATATCCCTTGCAGCGGGCAAACCTTTTTTCCTATTCCATTGCTTCGGGGTGGCAGGGGCTTGCCCCTCCTCCCATCACTTCCTGTGCAGCTTACCGATCACGCGTCCCGCACAGCGAATGTCGTTAAAATCGCGCAGCGGAATGGGCGCATATACGGGATTCAGCGAGAGCAAGCGGTCACCGTCAAACTTCTTGAAGTAGCCGGCTCCGTCCAGAATGAAGATGCCCAGCTCGCCCACCTCAACCATTTCGCAACGCTCGACAAGCAGAATGTCCCCGTCGTGGAACTTGGGCTCCATACTGTTGCCACTGATGCGAAGCGCGTAGTCAGCGTCCTCGGTCTTGGCGTTGTCGGGAATGCGAAGCTCGGTGACCATATCGTCGTCCAGATCAATGCCCACACCGGCCGCGACGGGCATATCAAACAGCCGAATGCTGCGCTTGCCAAGACCTGCGGCGGCAGCAGTCGATACGCGAACGGGCGGCTGGGTCAGCACGCGCGAGCGCACCTCGGCAGCAGGAGCGACGTCCGCGCCGATCACGCGCTCACACTCCTTGTCCAGCACCATCATCGTGAGCTCGCGCCCGTGGTCATCCAGACGGCGATAGCTCTCGACCAGACGGATCTCCTGAGCGGAGAGCGTGTAGTTGTTGGTGTTCTCGGGATTGCCGCTGATGAGATAATCCAGCGTGCAGCCCAGCGCGTCGGCAATGGCGACGATGTTGACGAGCTTGGGAGAATCGCTGATGCCCGCGAGGATCTTACTCAGCGTGCCGAGCGGAATGCCGGTCATCTCGGAAAGACGGTCGTTGGTGATCTTTTTTTCACTCTTTAATTTCTTAATACGATCGATATACGTCATCGTGTCAGCCATAATGAACCTCCGTTTTTTGTGGGGCGATATTGAAAAGTTCCTTGTTTGGCATTATTATACCACGCTTTTTCCGATTTGTAAAGAGGTTTTTGATAAAAATTTTCTAAAAATAGAAAAAAGGGGTTGACAAATTCCAAAAATGGTGTTATAATAGGCTCACAAGAGTTCCGAAACAGGAATAAAAATTCGGAAATCGGTCGAAATCGCCCGATGAAATGCTCGCCGAGAGGAGATTGCATATGAACGGATATTATACAGGTAAAAAAGGATTTGCCGGCACCGAGGAGCGCGACGTTCTCGATCGCGTGGGTCAGAGAGCGGACCGCGTGTTCAACGTGCTGTTCGACCTGATCGCGTGGTTGGTTGGCGCCCTGCGCAACCGCACCGTTCGCACCGTGCTGCGCTATAGCCTGGTCGCCGCTTGCTTCTTCTGCTTTATCGGTATGATCGGCGGCATCGAGCAGGGGCTCATCTCGATCGGCGGTGGTATCGTGCTGGGACTATTCCTCGTCTTTGTCGAGATCCTTTGCCTCAAATGAATTGCATAGCTCCGTAGCGAGGAATGCGGTCGGGGGGACCGCGAGGCTGTGTTGCCTCCATGCACAGCCGCGCAAATCTGACGCGATTCGCTACACACAAAAGGCTGTCACCCGGTCGTAGGTTGGGTGACAGCCTATATTATTGTGTCAGTAGGTTGGCGTGTCGAGCCGCCAGCCGTCGTCCTCAAGCAGGAGCGAGAGGCGAACGGTCAGCGCTTGCTGCTCGCCGGGCAAATGGCTCTCAAGCTCAATCGTGACGAAATGGGCGTTGCTCGGCTTGACCACGCGCATCGTGGCGTAATCGTAGATGCGCTGCTGTGGGATGAGCACCTCGCGGTCGGCGCTCTGGTACAGCCCGTCCTCGCTTTCGTAGAGCTGGGCACGCACGACGGTCGAGCCCATCACAAAGCCGTCGAACAGCGTCTCGCTCAGCGATTCGACGTAGTCGGCAGAGTAGACAGCCGCCATCGCGTCGCGCAGCTCGCCCGCGCTCAGATAGGGCGTGCGATCGGTCACGCGCTCGTAGGCGGCCGAGTCGCTGTCGCGATAGACACCCGCCAGGCGGGAATGCTCGTCGTCGATGGACCAGACGGGAAGACCGTAGCCAAAGATGGCATCGTTGACGGCGTAGGAGGCCTCGATCAGCGCGACGGCCTCGTCGTAGATCTCCTCAAGCGCGGGCGGGTCGGACTCCCGACAGCCCGTCAAAAGGCAGGGGCAGAGAAGAAGCAGCGCGATCAGCGCGGTCAGAATTCGTTTCACAAAAGATCCCTCCTTTGGGGATGGACGGCATCGGCGCGCCGTCACGGATATCTTATCATACCACATCACCGCGAAAATTGCAAGAGCTGATCGTGCTTTGATGCAAAAAATACCCTCGTTTTTCGCGCGTGAGCGACCCGTGCGGAAAAGATGAGGAAAACGTGCGGAAAGATTGCAAAAAAGATCAAGTTTTTTTCGAAAAACTATTGACAGAACGGCACTTTCGTGCTATACTATACTCAAGCATAATTGTTTCCGCGCCAGCCATGGCGAATAAGAGAGTAAAAGGCCGCCGTTTTCCAGGGGGCCTTTTATTCTGCCTGTTTTTCCTCCCATTTTTCCGCCGAATTTTTTTGCTTGTTCTCCGTCCTTGAAGACGGATTTTTTTCTTTTTTGGGGTGAGCGCGCGCTCGCCCTTTTTTGCGTCATATTTGCGTCCGTGCCGTCATATCGTATAGAAAAAACGAATGGAGCGTGATGCAATGAAAACGACGGTCAAGGCAAGGGGGACGCCATCGGACGGGCGCGCGGCGGTCGGTGCGCGGGGGCTCAGCGCCGAGCAGGTGCGTGCGTCGAGAGCCGCCCACGGCGACAACCGCCTGACCGAGCGGCGGCGGCGCGGCTTCTGGTCGGTCTTTCTGTCCAATCTGAACGACCCCGTCATCCGCATTTTGCTCATCGCGCTGGCGCTGAATTTGATCCTGCTGTTCCGCGAGTCGGATTGGATGGAGACGCTGGGCATCGCCGTGTCGGTGCTGCTCGCGACGGGCGTGTCGACCGCCTCACAGCTTGGCTCGGAGGCGGCGTTTGCCCGACTGCGGGCGGAGAGTGAGCGCGAAGGCTGCCGCGTGCGACGCGACGGAACGGTGCGTGAGCTGCCCATCGACCGACTCGTGGTGGGCGACGTCGTACTGCTCGGGGCGGGGGATCACGTTGCCGCAGACGGACGCTTGATCGCGGGGGCGGTGACCGTCGACCAAGCCGCGATGACAGGCGAGAGCCGCGAGGTGCGAAAAACGGCGGACGGCGAGGACACGGGTCAGCCGAGCGACGGCACGTCGCTGTTTCGCGGCTGCTCGGTGCTCTCGGGCGAGGGTGTGATGGTCGTGCGGCAGGTGGGAGACGCGACCTATCTCGGCGGCATCTCGCGCGAGGTGCAACAGGAGACGCGCGACAGCCCCCTCAAGCTGCGGCTTGCCAAGCTGGCGCGGCAGATCAGCGTGCTCGGCTACGTGGCGGCGGTGTTGGTCGGGGCGGCGTTTCTGTTTCACGCCTTTGCCATCGACAGCGGCTTTCGTTGGGAGATCGTTCGGCTCAAGCTGACCGACCTTGGCTATCTGGCCGACACGCTGCTGGAGGCGCTGATGCTTTCGCTGACGGTGGTCGTGGTCGCCGTGCCCGAGGGGCTGCCTATGATGGTGGCGGTCGTGCTGTCGGCCAACGTGCGCCGTATGGTGCGCGAGCAGGTGCTGGTGCGGCGGGCGGCAGGC
>JAGBTR010000258.1 GCA_017631215.1 Clostridia bacterium
ATTACCAAGGATATGGTTCCTCAGGACGCCGCTTACCTGCACATCTGCTTCAATAACACCATCTACGGCACCAAGTACGGCTACATTCCCGACACGGGCGACGTTCCGCTGGTTGCCGACCTGTCCTCCTGCATCATCTCCGAGCCTGTGGACGTGTCCAAGTTCGGTGTCATCTACGCAGGCGCACAGAAGAATATGGCACCCGCAGGACTGACGCTGGTCATCGTCCGCGAGGATCTGCTCGAGTATGGCGATCCCAAGATGCCCACGATGCTGGACTGGAAGGTGATGGCTGAGAACGATTCGATGTACAACACGCCTCCCTGCTACACCATCTATATGGCAAAGCTCGTTTATGAGTGGATCCTGTCGCTGGGCGGTCTGGACGTGATGAAGGAGATGAACGAGAAGAAGGCAGCCGTGCTGTACGACTATCTCGATTCGCAGGACTACTACATCGCTCCCGTCAAGGCTGACAGCCGTTCGATGATGAACGTCACCTTCGTCACGGGCGTTGAGGAGCTGGACAAGAAGTTCGCCAAGGAGGCGGCTGCCGCAGGACTGAAGAACCTCAAGGGTCACCGCTCGGTCGGCGGTATGCGCGCGTCCATCTACAACGCGATGCCCTACGACGGCGTAGTCGCGCTCGTCGAGTTTATGAAGAAGTTCGCCGCCGAGAATCCCAAGGCGTAAGTTAAAAAATATCAGGAGATCACTGCTATGTACAATATTCAAATGCTCAATAAGATCGCCAAGGTTGGTACCGACAACCTCGATCCCGCCAAGTATACGCTCGGCACCGAGATGGACAATCCCGACGCCATCCTCGTCCGCTCTGCCGTGATGCACGATATGGAGCTCGGCTCCAACCTCAAGGCCATCGCCCGTGCAGGCGCAGGTGTCAACAACATTCCCGTGGACGCTTGTACCGAAAAGGGCATCGTCGTCTTCAACACGCCCGGCGCGAATGCCAACGGCGTCAAGGAGATGACGCTGTGCGCGCTGTTCCTCGCTGCCCGTAACGTGGTCGGCGGTATCGAGTGGGCCAAGGGTCTGACAGGCGACGACGTTGCCAAGCAGGTCGAGAAGGGCAAGAGCGCCTTCGCCGGCACCGAGCTCAAGGGCAAGACGCTGGGCGTCATTGGTCTGGGCGCGATCGGCGGTATGGTCGCCAACGTTGCCGTTCACCTCGGTATGAAGGTCATCGGCTGCGACCCCTTCCTGTCGGTCGAGGGTGCTTGGAACCTCAATCATCACGTCGTCAAGGCTGCAACCTATGACGAGATCTTCGAGAAGGCAGACTATATCACGCTGCACGTTCCCGCTACCAAGGACACCAAGGGTATGATCAACGCGACCACCATCGCCACGATGAAGGACGGCGTTCGTCTGATCAACCTCTCCCGCGCCGATCTCGTCAACGCCGCTGACGTGGCTGAGGCGATGAAGTCGGGCAAGATGGCGGCCTACGTCACCGACTTCCCCACGGCAGAGGTGCTCGAGATCCCCGGCGTCGTTGCCATTCCTCATCTGGGCGCATCGACCGAGGAGTCCGAGGACAACTGCGCTGTGATGGCGGCACTGGAGCTTGACGATTACCTGACCAACGGTAACATCAAGAACAGCGTCAACTTCCCGCCCGCATCGATGCCCAGAAGCGGCGATTGCCGTATCTGTCTGTTCAACGCCAACGTGCCCGAGATCATCACCGCGGTGACCAAGATCGTCGGCGAAGGCGGCAGAAATATCGAGAATATGATGAACAAGTCGCGCGGTAACGTCGCCTATACCATTATGGACGTCATCGGCGATATCGACGACGCAACCGTCGCACAGCTCGAGGCGATCGAGGGTGTCTTCGGCGTTCGTGTGATCAAGTGATTGAATAAAAAGGACGCGGGGGAAGCTTTTTTGGAAAAAAGGTTCCCCCGCACCTCTTTCAAAAACCTCGTAATAAAAAATGAAGGCACGCCGCTGTGGCGTGCCTTTTGATTATGAATATTTATCAATTAACGTGCGTACGTCCTTGAGCAGTTTAATATCCTCAACGGATATAAATTCAAACTTTTCAAGTTCCAGCAGGTATCGTGGGTCGAGCTTCAGAATCTGGCAAATGCGCCGCAACTGCTCCATATTGGGCTCCTGTACGCCGCGCTCGATCTTGGAATAATTCGATTGGTTCATGGGGATGAGCTTTGCCATGTCGTATTGCGACAGATCCATATCCTCTCGCTTGTTTCGGATTTTTTCGCCGATGTTCATCGCGTTCACCCCACTTTCAAAATTATTATAGCATTTTTAACTCAAATCATTGACATAGAGTTGAAAATATGATAGAATTAAATCTAAAGAGTTAATTACTAACTGAAAACACTTGCTTCCGAAGCATCAACCACCGGTTGACCGATGCCCACTTGACAGCATATGGGCGATATGGTAAAATAAAGCCGTACCGCATCCGAGCGACTGCAGCGCGGGGGTGAGGTGCGAACCATTTTTAATGAAAGGAGGCGAGGATATGCTTGACAGAAATCTTTCTACCGTATTGCTCGCCGAAGTTGTACTTACGGCAAAGTAAGCAAGCAATAGTAGGGGTGCGCTCCTTGTGGGCGCATCCCTGCCATATGGAATTTCCGTGTGCGGTAGACCCAAAACCCCAATCAAAGCAATGGAGGGCTATACTTTGGAAATTCCGATCGGACAAAACATCCGCCGCATGCGTCTTGAGAGAGGCATGACACAGCGAGAGCTTGCCCATTATCTGAGCATCAGCATCCAGGCGGTCTCCAAGTGGGAAAATGATCGTGCATTCCCCGACGTTTTGCTGCTACCCGACATCGCCAAGGTGTTTGGCGTGACGCTGGACGAGCTGTTTCGGGGTGAGGACGCAGACGGCGAGGATGCTTCGCAAAAAAAGAGTGTAAGGTGATGACCTTGCACTTTTTTGTTTTGTCGCGGAAAAAACAAGCCTGGCAAGCCTTGCCGCCGCATACAAAAACTGTCGCACGGCGGCGCGGTTAGCGTGGCAGCTGCGGTCGCATAATAAGCGTAGCATTTTTGCAAGGAGTGATCGCAATGCAAACGAAACGAAAAGGGCGCGTGGGGCGTTGCTTGCTTCGCACGCTGGGCGCGGTGGTGCTGATCGCCGCAGTGTTGGGGGCAACGGCAGGGATGGCCGCTGTCATCTATGCCCGCCGAACGCTGTCGCCGCACCTTGACGAGTCGGGTCTTGATACGGTCGTCAACGCGGGCGCGTCACAGCTTTATTATTATGAATTTACCGACCGCACCGCGCGCATCGGTGAGCGGTGTGAGCTGGAGGGCGGCAGACTTGACGGCGGGTCGCACGTCGTTCCCGTCACCTACGCCGAGCTGCCGCAAACGCTTGTCGATGCCTTTGTCGCCATTGAGGACAAGCGATTCTGGCAGCACCACGGCGTCGATTGGCTGCGGACGGCCGAGGCGGGACTCAACTTCATCCTGCGCGGCGACGGTCGCTTTGGTGCGTCGACCATCACGCAGCAGCTCGTCAAGAACCTGACGGGCGAGAACGGCTACTCCGTCCACCGCAAGCTGCAGGAGATGGTCTGGGCGAACGATCTGGAAAACCGCAGCACCAAGGAGGAGATCCTGGAGCGCTATCTCAACATCATCAATCTCTCGCAGGGCTGCTACGGCGTGGGCGCGGCGGCGGATCGCTTTTTTGGCAAGACGGTCGGTGAGCTGACCGTCGCCGAATGCGCGGCCATCGCTGGCATCACGCAAAATCCGTCCTAC
The DNA here is from genome assembly GCA_017631215.1 of Clostridia bacterium. Classification (GTDB taxonomy): domain Bacteria; phylum Bacillota; class Clostridia; order Oscillospirales; family CAG-272; genus SIG644. The sequence goes on from JAGBTR010000258.1 coordinate 3,778, forward strand.
TACGACCCCGTCCGCTTTGCCGAGCATACGACCGAGCGGCGCGACGTCATCCTTGGCGAGATGTGGGCACAGGGATATTTGGACGAGACGGCCTATCGCGAGGCGCTTGCCGAGCCGCTGACCGTGCGCGAGCAGACACGCGAGCGTTCGCCTATCTATTCGTGGTATGTGGATATGGTCATCGAGGACGTACTGCGCGATCTTTGCGCCGAGCACGGCGTATCACGTGAATATGCGAGCCGTCTTTTGTGGAACGGCGGGCTGTCCATTGAGGTTGCGGTTGACCCGACCGTCCAGCGCCGCGTGGAGGAATATTATCGGGATCTTTCGCACTTTGCCGTCCACCAAAATGGCGAGCGAGCGGAAAGCGGTATGATCGTCATCGATCCCAAAACGGGCGACGTGCTGGGCGTGGCGGGGGCGATCGGCCCCAAGGCGGGCAATCGCCTGCAGAGCTTTGCCACGGGAGCGCTCCGTCCCGCCGCTTCGGCCATCAAGCCGCTTTCGGTCTATGCGCCCGCGCTCGAGCGGGGTAAGATCACCTGGGCGATCGTGTTCGATGACGTGCCCGTCGATTTCCTTCGCGGAAAGAGCGGCAAGCCGACGGTCGCCTGGCCCAAGAATGCCAGCCGTGTTTATCGCGGCCTGACCGATGTCCGCTATGCCGTCGCGCAATCGGTCAACACCGTCGCCGTGCGCGTGCTCCGCGAGATCGGGGCGGAGGAGTCCTTTCGCTTTTTGCACGATACGCTGGGCATGGAGCATCTGATCGCCACACGCACGCTGGAGGACGGTCGAACGCTGACCGATTGCGGCGAGGCGGCACTGGCACTCGGTCAGATGCACTACGGCATCACGCTCCGTGAGCTGACGGCGGGCTATACCGCGCTGGCAAACGGTGGCGTGTATATGCGCCCCGTCACCTATTACCGCGTGCTGGATGCCAAGGGGCGCGTGCTGCTCGACCGTACCTCCGAGGGGCACTACGCCATCAGCGAGCAGAACGCCGCCGTCATGACGAGGCTGCTCGAAACGGTGGTCGGGCAGGGAACCGGCAAGGGAGCGGCGCTGTTTGGCGGTCGGGTGGCGGTCGCGGGCAAAACGGGCACCTCGAGCGCGGATTGTGACCGTTATTTCATTGGCTATACGCCCGAATACCTGGCGGGCGTGTGGTACGGCTTTGCCTATCCGCGACCGCTCTCGGACGTCAAGGGAAATCCCGCCGTCCGCATCTGGCGCGAGGTGATGACGGATATCCTATCCCCCTCGGTGCGCGCGGGAACGGTCAAGCGACAGTTCGACCAGCCCCACGGCATCCTTCGCGTCAGCTACTGTCAGGATTCGGGCAAGCGGCCGACCGATGCCTGCCGTGCCGATCCGCGCGGCGACCGTACGGCGGTCGGATATTTCGTGCAGGGAAGCGAACCGCACGACGCTTGCGACCGCCATGTGATGCGGGTCGAGTCGGGTCGTGAGGATGCCTCCAACGACGCATCGGATCGCACGCCCGAGCCGCTTCGCCGCGTGGGGCTGCTCCGCATCAAGCGGTCGTTCCCGCGGAGCGTGTACGTGCTCGACCAAAAATATGCGGTGAGCTCGTAACGAGCACAACGCAGAATAAAAACGCTCC
>JAGBTR010000259.1 GCA_017631215.1 Clostridia bacterium
ATCTTGGCGGCATCAACTTCCTGCCCAACGTCTACAACTGCCGCGTCTCCTACACCTGCCGCGAGGGCGAGCAGACCTACACGCCGTCGTTCTGCTATTTCGGCTTCCGCTACGTCCTTGTCCTCGGTCTTGAGGAGGGTCAGGCGACCGAGGATCTGCTCACCTACGAGGTGATGAACTCCGACCTTAAGCGGCTCTCGCATTTCTCCTGCTCGGACGAGACGGTCAATCGCATCTTCTCTTGCGCGTGTGTGTCCGACCTTGCCAACTTCTACTATTTCCCGACCGACTGCCCCCAGCGCGAGAAGAACGGCTGGACGGGCGACGCGGCGCTGTCCGCCGAGCATCATCTGCTCTTGTGGCGCGCCGAGCGGTCCTTGCGCGAGTGGATGCGTAACGTGTGCGCCTCGCAATCGAAGGAGGGCAAGATCGCGCCCTTCGTGCCCGACGATCGCTGGGGCTACGACCACCAGGGCTGGGACTACGGCCCCGCTTGGGACGGTGTCATCATTCAGATTCCTTATTACATTTACAAATTCCGCGGCGATCTGACCGTCGCACGCGAGTCGGGCGATAACATCCTGCGCCTTTTGCAGATGCTCGCCCGCACGAGAGATGACCGAGGGCTGATCGACTACGGTCTTGGCGACTGGTGCCACGCGGGACACGAGAATCAGTGGTCTCCGACCTGCCCGCGCTACGTCTCCAACACCATCCTTGCGATGGATCTGTGCGTCAAGTCGGCCGAGCTGTTCGACGCGCTGGGCGAGAATCTGCCCGCCGAATTTGCGCGCGGTCTTGCGGCCGAGTTCAGCGCAGACATCCGAGAGCATCTGGTCGATTTTGACACGATGACGGTCGAGAGCGATTGCCAGGCCGCGCAGGCGATGGCGCTCTTCTACGGCGTATTCGACGAGAGCGAGGACGCCGCCGCGTTCGACGTGCTGCTCCGCATCATCGAGCGCACCGAGGGACGTATGGATATGGGCGTGCTGGGTGCGCGCGTGATGTTCCATCTGCTGTCCGCGCACGGTCGCTCCGACCTTGCCTATCATATGATCACGACGCGCGAGTTCCCGTCCTACGGCTACTGGATCCACACGATGGGCGCGACGGCGCTGTTCGAGGACTTCGTCCCCTTGGGCGGTGAGATCACCTCGCACAACCACCATTTCTGGGGCGACGTGTCCTCTTGGTTCATTCGCGATCTGGCGGGACTCAAGCTCAACCCGCGCACGTGCGACGCAAGCGAGGTCGAGATCTCTCCCGCGCTCATCGACGAGCTGACGCACGCCGAGGCCGATCATCTGCTGGCAGAGGGTCGTGTGGCGGTGGCTTGGCGACGCGAGGGCGAGGGCATCGTGCTGACGTTGAACGTCCCCGAGGGCGTACACGGCAAGATCAAGCTGCCCAGCGGCTGGCACTTTGCCGACGGCTCGACCGAGATGGCGGCCGCGACGGGCGAGTATCGCTTGGCGAGATAAGAGACAACAAAAAAGGAACGGAATGCTTGGGCACTCCGTTCCTTTTTTGTGCGAGGTCAATACAGCTTGCGCGGCACGTCGACAAGCCCTGCCAGATAATCCAGAGAGACGTTGTAGTATTTGGCGAGTGTGATGAAATGGTGCATCGGCAGCTCGCGCTTGCCGCCCTCGTAAAGCTGATATTGCTGGCGTGTGATACCCAACACCGTCGCGATGTCCTCTTGCTTTTTGTCTGCGTCCTCGCGTAAATCCCTGAGTCTTTGATAGTTGTGCATCGCGGTTCTCCCTTTGAAAACTTTTTTTAGATTATATCACAAGCATCCAAACAAATGCTTGACAAGCATTCAAATGAATGCTATAACATAGAAAAGCACTCAAACAAATGCAAAAAGGAGGACAAAAATGCCCAACTATCTACGCGACCTATGGCTCGGCAACGTGTGCGAGTCCGAGCGGATGCCCACCTCACCCGAATACCGTCGTCTGTGCGAGCAGGCCGAGGCGCTTCGCGAACAGCTCTCCCAAGGCCTCCCCGACGGTCAAAACGCATTATTTGACCAATACACCGACGCGATGTATGACCTTGGTGCCACCTATGCCGAGGATGCCTTTGTGCGCGGCGTGGCGGTCGGTCTGCGCCTGATCGCCGAGGCGTTTCACCCATAAGCAAGTTCCGATCGTCGCCAAACAAAACGGGCTACCCCGAGAGGGGTAGCCCAAATTCTTATCGGTGTCTATCCTTGCGACCGCCCGTCTGCGGCTTTTTGCCCTGCGATGCGGTCTTCTTTTTGTGTGTCGGCGCACGACCGTCCGTCGGCTTGCCGCTCGACCTTCCCTTGCTCGGTGCGGCAGAGGGGCGCGTTCCCTTGCCATTGCGCGGGCTGTGCGGTGCGGTCGATCTGCCGCGCGGAGCACTGTCGCCGCGGTGTCCCTCGGGGCGCACCAAGCAATCCTTGCCCGTGCCGATGAGGTCGTCACGACCGCAAAGGCGCAACGCCTCGCGCACCAAGGGCGCGTTTTCGGGGCGGTTGTACTGGAGCAGGGCGCGCTGAAGCTGCTTTTCGTGGTAGTCGGTCGTCACGTGCACGCGCTTGCCGCTGAGTGGGTTGATGCCCGTGTAGTACATAACCGTCGAGGCCGTGCCGGGGGTGGGATAAAAATCCTGCACCTGCTCGGGCGCGTAGCCGTCCCGCTTGAGGCAGACGGCCAGCTCGATGGCATCCTCCAGCGTCGAGCCGGGGTGGCTGGACATCAGGTAGGGAACGAGGTACTGCTCCTTGCCGATGCGCGCGGTCTCCTTGAAATAGTCGCGGCGGAAGCGCTCGTAGACCTCAAAATGCGGCTTGCCCATATGGTCGAGCACGCGTGCGGCGCAATGCTCGGGCGCGACCTTGAGCTGACCGCTGACGTGGTCGGCGACCAGCTTGCGGAAAAAGGTCTTGTCGGGGTCGGCAAGCAGATAATCGAACCGAATGCCCGAGCGGATGAACACTTTTTTCACGCCCTTGACGCTCTCGATCGCCTTCAGCAGCTCGATATACTCGCGGTGATCGACCTTGAGATTCTTGCAGGGCGTGGGCGCGAGGCACTTGCGACCCGTGCAAACGCCGCTTGTCAGCTGCTTGTCGCAGGCAGGACCGCGGAAATTGGCGGTCGGACCGCCCACGTCGTGAATGTAGCCCTTGAAGGAGGGCTGTGCAACGATCTTTTCCGCCTCGGCGACACAGCTCTCGATGCTGCGCGAGCGCACCGTCCGTCCCTGATGGAAGGCGAGGGCGCAGAAATTGCAGGCACCGAAGCAGCCGCGGTTGTGTGTGATGGAGAACTGCACCTCCTCGATGCCGGGCACGCCGCCGTCCTTTGCGTAGACGGGATGCCACGTGCGGGCGTAGGGCAGGGCGTAGACGCGGTCAAGCTCGTCTCGCTCCAGCGGCGGCATCGGGGGATTTTGCACCAGCACCTTGCCGTCATAATGCTCGACGATGGCGCGTCCCGTGATGGCGTCCTGATTCTTATACTGCACGCCGAATGCCTCGGCGTATTTCTTTTTGTCGGTCTTGAGGTCGTTGTAGTCAAATTCGGCGGCAACCTCGAAATGGATCTTGTCCTCGGGCTTGGCAAGGTAGACCGTTCCGCGCACGTCGCGGATCTTTTTGACGGGCACGCCGCGGTCGAGCAGCTCGGCAATGCGGAGCAAAATGTTCTCGCCCATACCGTAGGTCAGAATGTCGGCGCGCGAATCGACTAAGATGGAGCGGCGCACCTTGTCGTCCCAATAATCGTAGTGGGCAAAGCGGCGAAGCGATGCCTCAAGACCGCCGATGATGATGGGCACGTCGCCGTAGGCCTCGCGGATGCGGTTGCAGTAGACGACCGTTGCGCGGTCGGGGCGATTTCCCATCTTGCCGCATGCGCTGTAATAGTCGTAGGTGCGCTTTTTCTTGGAGACGGTATAGTGAGCAACCATGGAATCAATGTTGCCTGCCGTGACGAGAAAGCCGAGCTTGGGGCGACCGAACTCGCGGAAGGCGTCAGCCGTTTTGTAGTCGGGCTGGGAGAGGATAGCCACGCGATAGCCCGCGTCCTCGAGCACGCGCGAAATGATGGACACGCCAAAAGACGGGTGATCGACGTAAGCGTCACCCGTAACATAAACAAAATCGGGAGCGTCCCAACCGCGAGATGCCATGTCGGCGCGATTGACGGGGAGAAATTTCAATTCTTCTTGCATTTGGCGATCCTTTCTTTGAAGTGCAAATTGGGGTTTATCGGTGTGTTTGCACCATTTAACGTAGGGGCGCGCATTGCGCGTCCGTGAAAAGAATTTTGTTCCAACAAACGGACGACCCGCCGCTTGCGGCATGTCGCCCCTACGGGTTCGTGCGCTGCCGATAAATTGGGGTTTGTCGATGTGTTCGCACAACCCTCGTGTCGTAGGGCGGGGGCTTGCTCCCGCCGCAATGAAGGGTATTTTGCTTTTGGAACGGCGGCACCA
>JAGBTR010000260.1 GCA_017631215.1 Clostridia bacterium
CGAAGGTGCTTGCATTGGACAGATCAACACCGTCGGTTACAAGCTCGGTCTCGCCCTCAATCTTCTGAACAGCTGCAGCGTAAACGAGCAGGTCGGTCAGCAGTGCGCTGAGCTCACCGTTGTCGGTGTCAACAACCGTGCCGTTAGCCATGCCGTCGAGCATATCAACGACGTACTGCTTGACGCTGTAGTTCTCCAGCGTGTCGGACAGAACCTTACCGTCAGCGGTCTTTGCGATCAGCTCGAAGGTGAAGGTCTTAGCAAGCTCGTTCTCCTGGAATGCAGGAGTCGTGAAGACGACCTGGTTGGCCGCGCCAACGCGGACGCCCGTGAGCTCGGTGCTGATACCGTCAATCGTCAGAGTAGCAGTTGCATTCAGCGAAGGATGGATATCAGCGATGATGTTCATCGAAGCGTTATCGTTGATGTTGAGCGAAACGCCCGTGATCTCCATGTTCTTTGCCAGCTCGACGTTGAGAATATTCTCATTAGCGAAGTGCAGGTCGGTCAGCTTAGCAACGGCGTTCTTGGTAGCCAGAACGTTGGTCTGGTTGAAGATACGAACGAAGTTGACACGCGTCAGATCGGCAGCGTGGCTGTTGAATGCAGTCGAGTTGACAACGTCCAGATAGACGTAGTTGTTACCGTTCTGCAGAGGCTGACCGTCGAAGCGAGTAAAGATCGCGGACAACGGAGCCTGGTTGATGGAGTTCTCTTCACTGTCGGGTTTGTTTGCCGAGGTAACCTCGAAGCAGAAGCCCTCATCAAGAAGCTCCTCATAGTTCTCCAGATAGAGATTTGCGCAGAACAGGTTGTACACAGTTGCATCCAACGTGTTGGGACCGATCTTTGCCTCTCTTGCTCTGGAGGTGCGGTTGTGGAAGTAGTTGTTACCTGCATTCAGGTCAACGAAGTCCAGAACGCTCGAGGTGAACGGAATTGCACCTGCGGGGATCTCAAACTTCTCCTCGACCTGATCGGCAGCGGTGCGGGTCACGCGGATGTTATCGACAGCCACCAGAAGACCAGCATCGTAGTTCAGGTCCGCATGGTTGAACATACGGAAGAAGTTGAAGCGGTTTGCCGAGAAGGCAGCCTTAGGAGCAGACCACTTCGAGCCGTTGGAGCGACCCGTCAGCTTGCTCAGCGGGATGTCGACGGTGTACCAGCCATCGCCAAGATCCTCAATGATCAGAGATCTGATGGTATACTTACCGGTAGCCTCACCAACGTCGCTTCCGCGCGAGGAGCTCATCTCAAAGTCAAAGGTGTGATTCAGGAAGGACTCACTGTTGCAGTAGAGGTCGAAGCGCAGCGAGTTCAGGTTTGCATATGCCGCGTTGCGAACGGTGTCCTCGAAGGAGAACGAGATCGGGATAGCGCCCGTGCCGGCATTGACACCAGCCACAGACTTCTCCACAGCGACCCACTCGTTATCGCCGTCACCGTCGATATCGCGGAGCGATCCGCCCGAGTTCAGCTTGACGTCAGACGTCGTGCCGCCTGCGAACTGTGCAGCGTGCGTGCCGCTGACCATCGTCTCGGCATCGAAGACGAGCTCCTCGCCGCCTGCCAGCTCCTTGGTGAAGGTGAAGTTCTTCATCTCACAGCCGTAGACGCCCGTGTAGGCATCGCCCGTGATATGCGTAGAGTTGTTAGAGAAGAAGCGGAAGAAGTTGATCTTGGTCAGATCGGGGATGGAATCCATATCGGGAACGTTGTCACCGTTTGCGTCCTTCTCACTCTTGAACGAGCCCGTAGAGTCCTGCAGCATGGAGATCGGGACTCGGACGTGTACCCACTCGTTCAAGGGGAGGTCGCCGTCATTCCAATGGGAAAGCGAGCGCGTGCGGGTGATCTGGTTGACATCGGACTTGCCGGAGGAGGTGATGTCCATACGGAAGTGGATATCGTTGACAACATCGTTGTCGATCTTGACGTCGAACTCGATATAAGAGAACTTGGTGATATCGAACGAGCCGTTCGTATAGGTTGCGGAGTACATATAGTTACCGCTACCGTAGGAAGGCGAGATGGTGCCTGCGCTAGCATAACTACTGGTGTAGTTGATGAGCAGAGGCTGATAATCCTCATAGACCACAGCATCAGCCGTCATGTAGATGTTATCCAGCTTGATGGTCGAGGTCTGACCCTCGATACCTGCCGTGCTGGCATTCATGAAGAGACGGAACCAGCAGTAGGCCTCCATGGTTGCGCCCTTGTTCTGCATCGTGGAGATATCGATCGAAATGGTGTTCCAGCCTGCAACGAGCTCATCGCCCTTAAAGTCAGCAAGCGTGCCTCTCTTGACGATCTCCTTGTTGTCGCCATCCAGCGTGCCGTCCTTGATGCCGTAGATCTCAAGCTCGAACTTGGTCTCGGCGAAGGCTGCGGGATCGGATACCCAAACGTCGAAGCTGAGCTGATTCATCAGCGTAGCGTCATAGGTCTTGCCGTTCGGGATGGTGTACTCGAACTTGATGGCAGCGACGCTATTGACCACGCCGTCAAAGGTGCGAGCGACGGATGCCTTACCCTGCGAGGGGTTGGTGGTGTCGAGCAGCAGATGGTCGCCCGTAGCGAAGCCATCGAGCTGGTCACAGTTGGTGACCGAGATCAGCGTGGGCAGAGCCGAAGTGGGCTTCTCGGGCTCAGGAGGAAGCTCCTTTGCAAAACCGACGTTATCCCAAGCCAGCGTCAGCGACTTGGTGCCGAGGTCGAGTCCGGAATGGTTGTGGAAACGCATATAGTTCCAACGCGACCAATCGGTCGAACCGCTACCGGTCGACAGATCCACGTAGAAGCGATTCCAGCCCTTCACAAGAGCAGAGCCCTTGAGATCGGCCAGCGTCTTATCCCAGTTGGTCTCCGCAGTGTCAGCCTTACCAGCCGAGGTCAGCTCGAGGTAGAAGGTCGTACCCTCCAGGAGAGCGGGATTCGAGACGTAAAGATCAAATACGAAATACTTCATATCCGAAGCATCAACAGCATTAACAACGAGACCGGTCTTAATACCGTTGGTGGGCTTAGTGCCGCCACCGCTGGGATGAGAATAACCACCATTGGCATGCAGAGCGCCCGTGTAAGTGGTCGAAATGACATTGCCATGGTCGGCCATAGCAGTAAGGGACAGTCTGGGCAGGCCCTCGTCATTGCAGTCAGCCCAACCCTGAGTCTTCTCACCGTCGGCAACGAGAATGTCAAAGCCCTCAACGGGATCAAGCGTCGTTCTGCGCTCAGAGAAGTGCAGGTTGTCGATCTTGAAGGTGTAGTTCGTACCCGCAGTACCGATCGCCTGACCCGTACCGTTGGGCATGAAGATCTTGAAGTGTCTGAGCTGGGTGTTGTCATAGGTACCATCCACAGTCAGATCAGCCGTCGAAATCTCGACGCGGTTCCAGCCCGCAACGGGGGTACCGATAATGCAGTTCTTGAGCGTATCTCTTCTACGAGCCTCATTGTTATCGTTGCCACCGGGGCTGCGAAGCTCCATCTCGAAGGTCAGATTCGCCAGTGCGGGATCGGACAGATACAGATCAAAAGCAACACGCTTTCCCTTGGAAACGTCCACGGGCGTGCTTGCCTGATAGATAAAGTTGGCGTAGCCCGAGCCGCAAGAGCCACCCTCGACGGTGATCGAGACAGCACCCTTGCCCTCCGTCTTGTCAACGGTATCCAGCGTCAGCGTTGCCTTACGAGCGGTGATGCTCGCATCGGGATACCACTCGGAGGCCGTCGACCAACCAGTCGTTCCATCACAGTTGCTGAACATAATCGCCGTAGGATCGCTGTTCGCAGGAGCATCGGGAGTGGTAGGCACCTCGTAAGGAGTGTCGGTGAAGTAGATGTTGTCCAGCTTCATCGTGTACTGCGTACCTGCCGTGCCAACGTTAGAGCCGTCGCTGGGAAGGTACATACGGAAATAAGACACCTTGGTGTCATCGTAGATGGTGGTGCCAGGGGTATCCTCGACGAACTCAGACAGCGGGATGACCACCTTGTTCCAGCCCGCAACGGGAGCACCTGCAAAGTAGCTGCTGATATCGTCGGGACGAACATGGACCTCGTGCGTATCGGTCCAGCCGCCGTAGCTACCATTATGCTCGGAGTGAAGCTCGATCTCGGCGGGGAGTGCGCCCATCGAGACGTCCGACAGATAAAGGTCGAACACCAGATACTCCATCTTGGAGATGTCAAGGTCTTGACCTCTGCTCCAAACAAACATAAAGGATGCTACGCTACCGGAACCATCTCTCGTCACAGAGAGAGAACCGGTGCCTTCAGTTTTGTTTACCGTGTCGATCGTGCCGACAGGATCTGTGGGACGACCGAATTCGGGCCACCCATCACTGCTGTCGCACGCGGACAACACAACGGTGTTCTCTTTTGTTGCTTCTTCTGCCACGGTCGGGAAGACCATGCAGGAGAGGATCATCAACAAAGCGAGAACTGCTGATAATGCTTTCTTCATAGAAAAGCCTCCTTAATTGGGATATATTGGGACGCGTAACACGCGATGAATGCCGAAAAGACCTCCACGCCCCTCTTTGCTTTCGAGGATCAGGAAGCTTTTTCAGCAAGCCATCGTATAGTTGAATAAATTATAGCACACGGTATGCACAATGTCAACAAAAACCCCACAAAATATTTCCTGTTTCAGGCGTTTTCGTCACAATGCCCAAATTGCATTCATTGTATTTCACAATAATGCCCAAAGCCCTCTTCAAAACATACTGATCTGATCGGATTCATTGAGCTTATCCAGCACGCCGTTGCGGCGAAGGACCTCAATAACGCTCTTATTGAGGCGACCGCGCGCTTGCAGATCGTCGACCGAGAAGAAGGGCTCCTCTTCCCTTGCCCGCACGATGTTTTCTGCCGCGTTTTCACCCAGTCCACCCAGTGCCGAGAACGGCATACGGATGGCCTTATCGCCCTCGGGACGGAAGCAACGGGCGTCCGAGATATTAATATCTATAGGAAGGAATTTGATGCCGCGGGCGTAGGCCTCGACAACGAGCTGGAAGGTCGAAATCGAGCTTTGCTCCTTGGGAGACGCTTCCTTGCCGCGTTTTTCAACGTCCTTTATATAATTTTCAACGTGCCGTTTACCTCCCGTTACAATTTCGGCGTCAAAGCCGTTAGGAGCGACGGTCAGCATCGCGGCATAGAAGACGGTAGGAAGGTGGATCTTATACCACGCAAGGCGGATCGCCGACATAACGTAAGCGGCGGCGTGTGCCTTGGGGAACATATATTTGATCTTCTTGCAGGAATCGATGTACCACTCGGGCACCTCGTGCTTTCGCATCTCCTCCTCCCATTCGGGGGAAAGTCCCTTTCCCTTTCGCACGCTCTCCATGATCTTAAACGACATTGCGTTATCCAATCCGTAGCGAATGAGGTCAAGCATAATACCGTCGCGGCATCCGATGACCTGCGAAATGGTACACGTGCCGTCCTTGATGAGATCCTGCGCGTTGCCCAGCCAAACGCCCGTGCCGTGGGTCAGACCCGACACCTGAAGCAGGTCGGCAAAGGTCTTGGGCTGAGCCTCGACGAGAACCTGCAGAAGGAAGGGGGTGCCCAGCTCGGGCAGTCCGAGCGTGCCGATGGGACAGCCGAGAATATCGTCGGGTGTGATACCAAGCACGCGGGGCGATTCGAACAGCGAATAGACCTCGGGGGCGTTCATCGGGACGTCCATCACGCTTGTGCCCGAGTAACGCTCGAGCCATTTGTATTTGGTCGGCATATCGTGTCCCAGCTCGTCGAGCTTGAGCAGCGTATCGTGCAGATACTCGAAGGTGAAGTGGGTGGTGACGATATCCGAATTGGGGTCGTCGGCGGGGTGCTGCACGGGGCAGAAGTCATAAATCTCATATTCCTTGGGAACAACGACGATGCCGCCCGGGTGCTGACCCGTCGTGCGCTTGACGCCGACGCACATCTGCACCAGCTTATTGATGTTGGCGCGCGAGAGCGAGACGCCCTTCTCCTCGAGAAATTTAGCGACGAAGCCGTAGGCGGTCTTATCCGCAAGCTCGCCGATGGTACCCGCGCGGAAAACGTTTTCCGCACCGAACAGATCCTCGGTATATTTATGCACCTTACCCTGCACCTCGCCCGAGAAGTTGAGATCGATATCGGGCGACTTATCGCCGTAGAAGCCCAGGAAGGTCTCGAAGGGGATGTCGTGTCCGTCACCGATCAGCTTATGACCGCACTTAGGACAATTGGCATCCGGCAGGTCAAAGCCCGAGCCGACTGAGCCATCGGTGAAAAACTCGGAATGCTGGCACTGGGGGCAATAGTAGTGGGGCGGCAGGGGGTTGACCTCCGAGATACCTGCACACGAGGCGACGAAGGACGAGCCGACCGAGCCGCGCGAGCCGACGAGGTAGCCCTGGCTCTCGCTGTACCACACCAGCTTTTGCGCGATCATATACAGCACGGCAAAGCCGTTCTTGATGATGGAGGTCAGCTCCTTATCGAGGCGGCTGTGGACGATCTCGGGCAAGGGCTTGCCGTACAGCTTTTCGGCGCGCTCATAGCAGATGCGCTCCAGATCCTCCTCGGCACCGTCCATATGGGGGGTGAAGGTTCCCTTGGGGAAGGGGCGGATATCCGACTCGATCATATCCGCGATCATATTGGTATTGGTAACGACCACCTCGTACGCCTTTTGCTCGCCCAGATAGGAGAACTCGGCGAGCATCTCCTCGGTGGTACGCAGGTAGAGGTGGATATCGCGGTCGTAGTCCTTGAATTTCATTCCCGCGAGCAGGATCTTACGCCCGATCTCGTCGTCGTCGTTGAGGAAGTGGGCGTCGCAGGTCGCCACGACGGGCTTACCGTATTTCTCACCCAATGCAACGATGCGGCGGTTGAGGTCGCGAAGTCCCTCCTCGTCACGGATCTTACCCTCCGCGATGAGGAATGCGTTGTTACAAATGGGCTGGATCTCGAGATAATCGTAGAAGTTGACGATCTCCTCGATCACGGCGTCGGGCTTATTATCGAGAATGGCGCGGACAAGCTCGCCCGCCTCGCACGCAGAGCCGACGATCAGACCCTCGCGGTATTTCTCCAGCTCGGTCTTGGGGATACGCGGCTGGCGGCGGTAATAGTTCAGATAGCTGTACGAGATCAGACGGTAAAGATTCTTCAGACCCGTCCTGTTCTTGACAAGCAGGATCTGGTGGTAGGTCGGAAGCTGGAGCGGGTTGGCGTTGGCCAGCATATCCTTCTCCAGTGCGGCATAGTCACGGATATCCGACTCCTCCATCTGTTCGACCATACTGAAATAGATCATCGACAGCATCTCGGCATCGTCCGAGGCGCGGTGGTGATTGAACTCGCCCAGGCGGTAATGCTTGGCGAGCGTGTCGAGCTTATGGTTCTTGAGGTCTGCGTTGATATGCCTCGACAGCGCGAGCGTATCCATATAGGGATTGGTAAAGGTCAGACCGCACTTGTCGGCATAATATGAGATAAAACCGATATCGAAGCTGGCGTTATGGGCAATGAGAAGCTTTCCTCCCCTGCTCTCTTCATCTCCGATAAAGTTGAAAAACAGCTCGAGCGCCTCACGCGTTTTGGGGGCACCCTTGACCATTTCATCCGTGATGCCCGTCAGCGTGACGATCTCCTCGGGGATGGGCATTTCGGGATCGACGAAGGTATTAAAGCGATCGAGCACCTCGCCGTCTCGAATACGGACGGCACCGATCTCGGTGATGCCGCAGGAGACGGTCGAAAGACCTGTCGTCTCGATATCAAAAACGATCATTTCGTCTCGCATTGAGCCGCTGTATTTACCCGTGACCGCGCTGGCGGTGTTATTGACAAAGTAGGCCTCCAGACCGTAGATAACCTTCTGACCCAGCTTTTCGGCGGCAAGCATCGCCTTCTGGTAGGCCTGCACGTTACCGTGGTCGGTGATGGCGATGGCGGGCATTCCCCAACGGTTAGCCGTCTTGACCACCTCGTCGGGCAGGATGAGTGCGTCCATAGACGACATCGTCGTATGCAGGTGAAGCTCGACACGCTTGGTCTCTGCTTTATCCATACGCATCACGCGCTTGATCTTCATCACGTCGGTATAGAAATAGGTATAGTCCAGATCGACGTAGTTCTTACGCGTTTCTCGCTTGGTATAGCCATTCATAGCCACCGAGGTGCCCTTGGAGACCATACCGCTGAGCTCTTTTTCCTCCTCGGGGGTCAGACCGTATTTCTTGACCTCGATGCTTGAGATGCCATCGTAGACACAGAAGGTGACGTTCATCTTCTCACCGCCGCGCGCCTCCTCGGCCGCATAGCTGAATACCTCACCGACCACTACGACGCCGCGGCGTGCCTCGTGGATGGTGCTGATGCAGATCGGCTCAACAGCAAAGGGCGTACCGATGAGCACCTCGGGGGCGCTGATATCAAAGGTGCGGTGTCCAATGGTACAAATGCCATCCTTGATATCGGGGACGGCGATCAGATCGGGCTCGAGTGAGGACACACGAGGCAGCGTCGGCTTTTCTTCCTCCACGGGACCGCCGCGACCGCCACCGTATTCGCCGTCGCCACGTGTGCGGCGAGCCTCCATCTCGCGGTCGTAATCGACCTGCGCACGAGAAATCTGCTGATCCAGCTGCTCGAGTCTTCGCTCAACAGAATAGAAATCCGACTCAATGTGGATATCGGGATTGTGGTGGATATGTACGGGCACATCGAGTCCAAATTCGCTTTGAATGATGCGCGACATCACCTCGGGCGTATGGGCATTTTCCATCAAGCGGACGCCATCCACCACGATCGGCAGATCGATATACAGAGCGTCCTCCTTGAGAGAAGCCCGATAATGACGGAAAAAGCCGCGCGCAACGATGCCGATGCGCTCGGTTTCCGCAAGTAATTCTGGAATATATCCCTCCGTAAAGCAATGGGGGGGATAGTGGGTGAGGATCTTCACGGTAGCCAGGTCATAGGCCTCGGCGATCTCATCCTCGATCTGATAAATCGTTGCCTTATCGACCGTTTCGGGCAGCTCCAACGAGAGCTCCAGAATCCGCTTCTCCTTTTCGGTCTTTACCGTGTACGCCGTCACACGGTCGAAGATTGCACGCTTTCTCGGCGTCGGCATGTATTTTTTCAGCACGTCCAAGAGTGGGCGTTGTCCGCCCACAGCTTGTCCTACGTGATCGGTCATATCAATTCTCCTTGATCTCGGTTTTTTTTGCGTCCCGAATGGCACGGATCTCCGAGAGCAAGCGCGGGATCAGCTCACTCTCGGGCAGCTTTTCGATAATCTCACCGTGACGGAACAGAAGTCCCTCGCCACAGCCGCCTGCAATGCCAATGTCTGCCTCGCGCGCCTCACCGGGGCCGTTGACCACACATCCCATCAGAGCAACCTTGATGGGCAGGCGATCGAGTCTCTCTGCGCGTACCGCCTCCTTGAAGCGTGCGGACAACGAAATCAGATCGATTCGGGTGCGTCCGCAGGTCGGGCAGCTAACGATATCCATACCGCTCTGTCCTTCGATGTGCAGTGAGTCGAGAATACGACGAGCCGCCGCGATCTCCTCGACGGGGTCATCGGTCAGCGAGACACGAAGCGTGTCACCAATACCGTCGCAAAGCAATGCGCCAATACCGATCGCACTCTTGACCATCGCGATATCCCCACCGCCGGCCTCGGTCACACCGAGATGAAGCGGATAGGCGCAGCGCGAGGCCAGCAGACGGTTGGCGGCGATCATCGTTTCGACGGTCGAGGCCTTGATCGAGATGACAATATCCTCAAAATTGAATTTTTCCAAAAGGGCGCTATGATAAAGCGCACTGTCACACAGCGCCTGTGCTGTGGGGGCGCCGTATTTGGCCAGGAGATGCTTTTCGAGCGAGCCGCTATTGACACCAATGCGGATGGGAATGCTGCGCGTGCGGCAGGCGTCAGCTACCTGACGGACACGGTCGTCATCACCGATATTGCCCGGGTTGATACGGATCTTATCCACGCCCAGCTCGGCGCAACGAAGTGCGACTCGATAGTCGAAATGGATGTCTGCAACGATGGGAATACGTACACCGCGCGCACGCAGAGCGGGAATATTCTCAGCCGCCTCGACATCGGGAACCGTCACGCGCACAATATCACAGCCCGCCTCCTGCAAGCGCAGGATCTGCGCCGCCGTTGCCTCGACGTCGTAGGGCGAGGTGTTGGTCATAGATTGGATCGCGATGGGCGCGTCGCCGCCGATGCGGACGTCTCCCACGCGAACGACATTCGTTTTTCTTCTGATTTCCTGATAATTCAACGTCAAGCCCTCGTTTTCTTAAAACAGTCCAATTACGTCTTTTCCGACCACCAGCACCATCAGTGCGAGCAGTACGACAATACCAATGAAATGAATTCTTGCCTCGATCTCCTTGGGAACGGGGCGACGGATGATGGCCTCGACGGCAAGGAAGACGAAGCGTCCGCCGTCCAATGCCGGAAACGGAAGCAGGTTGAATACGCCGAGGTTGATCGAAATGATCGCCGTAATATTCAGCACGTATTGCAGGATCTGCTTGCCCGTCCAATTACTGTCTGTGATGGTATCCTTGACCGCCGCCGTCACGCCGATGGGACTGGAGAGCGATTCGACCGAATAGCGCCCCGTCACCAGATTGGCAAGGCTGTCCCACACCATTTTGACTAGCGACACGGCACGGTGCCACGAGGCACGGAGCAATTGCCCCACATTGGGATGCTGAATACCATAGACAAAAAAATCATATTCGCCGAACACGCTTCCCTTCTCCTCAAACTGCGGGAAAACGACGTTCTCAAGAACGACACGCTCACCGTCACGCAAAACGGTCAGCGACAGCGGCTCATAGCCCTGACTCATAATCTCATAGGTCAGCTCCTCACCCGTATGCACGCGGGTTTCGTTGACCTTCAACACCGTATCCCCGATTTCAAGCCCGCCCTCGGCACAGCTGGTCGCCTCCTCTTTAAATTTGGCGATGGTCGTCGAGGCGAGCAGGTCGCGCGTCAGACAGACAATGATGAACACGATCAAAAAGCCAAGCACCAGATTCATCGCCGCACCTGCAACGACGATCAGCATTCTCTGCCAGACTCGCTTACAGCTAAAGGAGTCGGGTGCGTCGACGTCCTCATCCTCGCCGCTCATACTGACGTAGCCACCGATAGGAAAGGCACGAAGTGAGAGCAGCGTTCCCTGCTTTTTTGATTTCTTCTGCAAGATCTTGGGTCCCATACCGATGGAAAACTCATTGATACGGACACCGCACAGTCGGGCGACCATATAGTGCCCGAATTCATGGATCATGATCAAAAGACCAAAGACCAACAGAGCGACGACGATATAAACGATCGTCACACGCATCACACTCCCTTCATATCAAATATGTGTAAATTACAAATAACGCTTTGCCGTCTCACGCGCCAGGCGATCGTAACCGAGGATATCCTCGAGCGAATGCGCCTTCGCGGCATCGGGCAGCTGCTCCACCGTCTGGACAACGGTATCGAACAGCGCAGTAAAGCCGATGCGCCCGTGGAGGAAGGCATCGACCGCCACCTCATTGGCGGCATTCAGCACGGCGGGCACGGCTCCGCCCCGTCGCATCGCCTCACGCGCCAACGGAAGCAGCACAAAGGTCTCTTCGTCGGGCGCGGCAAAGGTAAGCTTGCCCAGCTTGACCAGATCGAGCGGTGCAATACACCCCGCCTCGCGGTGGGGATGCGTCAGCGCGTGCTGGATGCAATGCCGCATATCGGGCACCGACATCTGCGCCATCACGCTACCGTCAATATATTCGACCATCGAGTGAATTATACTCTCGCGGTGAACGACCACATCCACGCGCTCGGCGGGAATATCAAACAGATACGCCGCCTCGATGACCTCAAAGCCCTTGTTCATCATCGACGCGCTGTCGATCGTGATCTTCGCGCCCATACTCCACGTCGGGTGTGCCAGCGCATCCTCGGCGCGAACGCCGACAAGCTCGTCGCGCGTGCGACCGAAAAAGGGACCGCCCGATGCGGTCAGCAGCAGCCGCTTGACCTCGCGGTGCTCACCAGCCTGCAGACACTGCGCCACGGCACAGTGCTCACTGTCCACGGGGCGAATATGAATGCCTCGCGTCCGCGCCTCACGCATCACGATCTCACCTGCCACGACCAGCGATTCCTTATTGGCCAGTGCCAGCTGCTTATTCGCACGCAAGACCGCCAGCGTCGAGGCAAGGCCTGCCTCACCGATGATGGCATTGAGTGCAATGGGGGCATCGGACGCCGCGATCATCTCAGGGATGCCGTCCGCACCGCCATAGACGCGAACGGACGTATCCGCCAGACGGACGCGCAGCTCTGCCGCCGCGCTCTCATCGCCCATCGCGCACATTTTTACTTGAAATTTTCTTGCCTGCGCCTCGACCGCATTCACGTCGCGGTGAGCACAGATCGCCTCCACGGGCGTTCCCGTCCGTTCAGCGACGTCCAGCGCCTGTGTTCCGACCGAGCCCGTCGAGCCGAGCACGATCAGCGGCGCGCGATTCTCATAGTTGTTTTCCATATCAAGCCACCGTAAACAAGCCCGTCACCGCGGTGATCACGTAGAGAACGAGTGCGACCGCCATAACCGAGTCAAAGCGATCCAGCACGCCACCGTGTCCCGGGAACAGCTTGCCGTAATCCTTAACACCATAGGTGCGCTTGATGGCCGACATCAAAAGGTCGCCCACCTGCGACACGATCGAAACGAACAGACCGCTCACACCCAGCATCAAATAATTTGCCGTTATATCACCGTCCGATACGACGCTGACGATATAGCCGTAGAGCAACATTGCGCCGATGCAGAACAGCGTACCACCAACGCTTCCTTCGATCGTTTTCTTGGGACTGACGTCAGGGATGAGCTTGTGCTTGCCGAAAAAGCGCCCCGTGAAATAGGCAAAGGTATCGGTCACCCACGCGCCGATAAAGCAGATGAGATAGACGTATGCTCCCTGCTCGGTTGCATAGCGCAAAAGTCCCATCGCGCAAAAGGCGGCGATGATGTAAAGACAACTCATAAAGGAGACCGACGCGTCGGACAGCGTCAGCTTACCGCGCGAAAAGGTCATCACGGCAAAGACGCAGATGAGACCGATCAGCACCGCCAGAACGGCATAGTGCTCCGTCTCTTCGCGCGTCAGCCAGAACGTCATCAGCGGAAACGCGACCGCCAAGACGCAGGTAGGAACCGTGATCGCCCACTTACGCCAAAGGCTCGTACAGCGAAGCATCTCCAGCACGGCGACAAGAGACAAAAGCGCCAGCACCGCCGCAAAGACGACCGTGTCCGAAAACCACAGCACGGGCAAAAAAACAGCAATGGCAACGATCGCCGTAATTATTCTTGTCAACATAAAGATCGCCTCCAATGATCAAAGCCCGCCGTAGCGCCGCTTTCTGGTGTAAAATTCCCGAATGACGTCGTCGACGTCCTCAGGGGAAAAATCAGGCCAAAGCTTTTTGCTGAAATACAGCTCAGCGTAGGCCGCCTGCCACAAAAGGAAATTCGAGATGCGAAGATCGCCTCCCGTACGGACGATGATGTCAGGATCGCCGCTTTTGGCGGTATACAGTGCCTCACTCATCGCCTGCTCGGTGATCGGTGTATCGGTCGAGCGAAGCTGCTCGGCCGCGCGGCAAAGCTCGGCACGTGCGCCATAGTTGATGGCAATATTGAGCGTCATACGGCCGTCCGCCGTGATCTCCTCCACACGGGTCATCTTTTCCTGCAGGGACGGGCGCAGCGGGCTGCGGTCACCGATAAAGCAGAAGCGGACGCTGTGTCCCTCCATTTCCTTTTCGCTGGAATCGATATACTCCTCGAGCAGATCCATGATCGCATCGACCTCGCGCGCGGGGCGCTTCCAGTTCTCGGTCGAAAACGCATAGACCGTCATCGCCTCAAAGCCAAGAGACTCGCAGTGTAGCGCGATCTTCTGAAAGGCCTTTGCGCCGATCTTATGTCCCTGCTCTCGAGGCAAGCCGCGCTTTTGTGCCCAGCGCCCATTGCCGTCCATAATAAATGCAATATGGCGAAGCCGACCGTCCAGCACGACGGGTCGGCGATTTCGGACAAACAGTGCCATCTTCTATATCCTTATAGTCAGAATATAGGAAATCGGGCGAAATATGACAGTCATATTTCGCCCATCTTATTGTCAGATCGCGGAGGCGTCAGATCTCCATGATCTCCTTTTCCTTCTTGGCGTAGATCTCATCGATCTTCTTGGTGTAGCGATCCGTCACATCCTGGATCGACTTCTCTGCGTTCTTCAGATCGTCCTCGGTCAAAAGGCCGTCCTTCTTCTGCTTCTTGGCATCCTCGTTTGCATCGCGACGGATGTTACGAATCGCAACCTTAGCATCCTCGGAATACTTCTGAACCTGCTTCTTGATCTCCTTACGGCGCTCCTCGGTCAGCTGCGGGAAGGACAGTCGGATGACCTTACCGTCGTTCATCGGCGTGATACCGATATCCGACATCAGAATGGCCTTCTCCATCGCCTTGAGCGTGGTCGAGTCGTAAGGGGTGATGGTCAGCGTTCTGGCATCGGCAACGCGGATGTCAGCCATCGTGTTAATGGGTGTGGGAGAGCCGTAATACTCAAAATTTACGTTGGCAAGGACACCGGCATTGGCCTGCGATGCACGCACCGTGCTGATGGTATTCTCAAACGAGGCAACCGCCTTCTCTGCTCTCTGCTCCATGGGCTTGGTATCAAACTTCATGATTCGTTCCTCCTTATGTAGCGGTTATACCGCTGTTTTGAATTATAAAATACGTTTTAATTATGGATCTCTGTACCGATGCGCTCACCCATCGCGACACGATAGATGTTCTCCGGGTCGGAAAGTCCAAAGGCATAACAACGAATGCCATTATCGCGACAGAAGATGGTCGCGGTCATATCCAACGCACGAAGATCGCGCTCGATCATCTCGTTATAGGTCAGTTCCTCGAAGCGGGTCGCTGTCGGATCCTTTTTGGGATCGGCACTGTAAACGGCGTCGATGTTCTTGGCCATCAGAATAACATCGGCCTCGATCTCGGCGGCACGCAGTGCGGCGGCTGTATCGGTCGAGAAGAACGGCAGACCCGTTCCGCAACCGAAGATGACGACCTTACCGTCCTCCAGCGCCTTGACCGCGTCGCGGGTAGAATAGACGTCGGCAAAGGTCTGCATATTCACAGCGGTCATCACGCACGCGGGAATGCCCTCCTGCTCGAAGGAATCCTGCAGAGCCAGCGCGTTGATCGTCGTTGCCAGCATACCCATATGGTCGGCACGCGCGCGGTTCATCTTACCGCCCTGTCGACCGCGCCAGATGTTACCGGCACCGCACAAGACACCGATCTGCACGCCTGCTTCGTGGCATTGCTTCACGACCTTGGCAACGCGTTGAATAAAATCGAAATCAAGGATCTCGTCACCGCCGTTGGCGAGTGCCTCGCCCGACAGCTTGAGCAATACACGCTTGTATTTGGGATTTGTCTGATTATTTTCCATAGAAGAGCTCCTCTAAAAACGGCGCGCCTCGGCACACCGTTGCCTTATCTTCTCTATTTTACTACAAAACGGTGGTTTTGTAAACAGCATTTTGTAAATTTATCGCGGATTTTTTATTTTTGGACAAAATGCACAGAAGCCACTCGCATTCTTTTATCCGACAAAAAAGAAGCGACAGAATCGTTGACTCTGTCGCTGTGGTTTTGTTATACAACGGGATCAATTGTCTCCACCGTCACGTCGGAATCACTCGGCGTGTCGGTCGGCTCGACAGGATCAAGGTTACCCTCCGAATCATCGGGAGTGACCTCGTCATTCGGCGTGTCGGTCGGATCGATGGGATCGATGGGATCGACGGGATCGACGGGCTCGAGGTTACCCTCCGCATCATCATCGGGAGTGACCTCGTCATTCGGCGTATCGGTTGGCTCGATGGGATCGACGGGATCAACAGGATCGAGGTTACCCTCCCCATCATCGGGATCGTCCGTGCCATTCGGCGTATCGGTCGGCTCGACGGGTTCGACGGGATCGACGGGATCGAGGTTGCCCTCCGCATCATCGGGATCGTCCGTGCCATTCGGCGTATCGGTAGGCTCGATGGGATCGGCGGGATCGAGGTCGCCCTCCGCATCATCGGGATCGTCCTCGCCATTCGGCGTGTCGGTCGGATCGTTCGGCTCCTCCGAGGACGGCGGATCTTGCTGAGACGGATCATTATCCGTCAGCGTCCCCTGCCCCTCGCGGAGCTCGCCTGCAAGAACGTGATACTCACCGCCGTCTACAAGGCTCACCGTTTGGGTGCTGACACCCCAAAGAGGCGTCATTTTGATCTCGGTATCCTGATCGACAGACAAGGCAAAGCTCATCGCACGGCTGATCGCAATCTGCTCGGTGTAATAGATCTTATCACCCAGCGTGATTTGATAATACCCCGTTTTGACGTCGCCCGACGCGTGGACCGTGACCTCATATTGCTTCCCCTTAACGAGGGTATACTCCAGCTTACCGACACCATTGGCCTTGGCAATTCGTGCCTCGATCGTCGTGGCCTCGGTGGCATCCGATGCCAGCGTGACGACCTCCTCAACGCAATAAATGCCGACGTTGGGACGGTAGGCCGCCGATTGGATGATATTCTCCTGAGAAGAAACGTCCGCCGTATACCACGCCCAAGTGACCGCGCTCAACGATACCAAGCACAGCACAATACTGAAAATACAGACGGACATATTATATATATAATTCTTTTCTGTTTCCATTTTCTTATTCGACGCCTTGTCGGTGCGTCGCATCAGTTTTGGTCCCTTCAATATACAACCTTCCTTTCTTCCATCATTCGCGGTAACCAAAAAACACAAACCTCGGCTTGTATTCTTTGGTTGCCGCCCACCCCAAAGGGTGGGGGCATACGTGGTTCGAGCGCTATTACCACTCCCAGCCGTTGGGAGTAGCCATCTTGATCGAACCGGAGTTATTCGTGTAAGCAGTACCGTTGTTGTAGGTAAGACCGTTGTGGTAGAACTTGTAGCTACCGCTGGTCGTAACGATACCGAAGGTGCGCGTCGTGTTCAGTGCGCAATTCTCCACGTACATATACGCGGGATACTTCACGCCGCCCACGTCGTTGTTACCGTTGACGTAGAAGGCAATGGCATCCCAGTCCGTGCCCTTGACAACGGTCAGATCGTAGCACTTGACCTTGGTCTTGCGGATACACTGAACGGCGGCGTTGTCCTTGTTGCCCGTCGTCTTTGCCGTGGCATCCAGATAGAGGTTCTTCAGCGTGACGTGGATATAATCCGCCTTGGTACCGGAGCAGTTAAACAGGTGACGGTTGGAGTTCGAGGACGAGGTCTTGATGACCTTGACCGAATCCTTGTCGCCCAGACCAATGATGTCCATACTGGAGAGAATGTTCAGCGTTGTTCCCTCGTTATAGGTACCGGGCAGCAGATAGACCGTGCTGAAGTCATTGTTCTGCAGAGCCGAGAACTCGGCATACAGCTTGCCGGCGGCTACCGTCTTGACGGTGTAGTTGCCATGCGTCGAGGTATAAGCAGTGTCGGGAGCAGCCAGAATGACCGTGGTCGCACGGGGGCTGACCGCATAGCAGGTCTCGCCATTCACCGTATAGTTGACGGCGATGTACTCGGAATCAACCTCTGCCAGCGTGGGATCCAATGCAACGGGATCGACGCCCTCAAAGACACCGCCGACGATCTTACCGTCCTCGATCTCGAGGCCGCTCACGCCTTTAAGCTCCCCATAGGTCACAGCAAAGGGGCTGAAGGAATCTGTCTCAAAGGTGACCAGACCCGTCATAGGATTGTAATCGAAGTTCGAAACGGCCGCACCGTTGTGGGTCACAGCAGTGACGTTCTTCATCGGCTCGATCTCGATGGTCACTTTGTACATCGTACCGTCGGCAACGACCTTCTGACCGTCGCTGAGCAGATTGATCTCAAAGGTGACAGTGGTCTCACCCGATGCGCTTTGCTGGACAGACTTATTGGGAACGTTCAGCGTGTAGGAGGCATTGGCGGCGGTTTCGGGAATCGTAACCGTCACCTCGCCTGCGACCAGCGAGATCTCCTCGCCGTCCTTCACCGACATATCGATGATGGGATAAACGGCGGGCACGTCGTAGTCCTTACCAAAGGCGTCCTGCTCGTGATTGAGCTGAGTAGCAACGACGCTCAGACCCAGATGGATCTCGGGCTGCTTGGAGCCGTCGTGGTTGGCTTCGTTGCCAACCGTCTCGGGCATATACACGACCATCGCGTAGGTCTTGGGATCCGCACCTGCCACCATCGAGCCGTCAGCGACCGTACCGTCGCTCAGCTTGAGGGCAGTCGTGACCGCACCGCGTGCC
>JAGBTR010000261.1 GCA_017631215.1 Clostridia bacterium
GGCTTGTCGTATACTTTTTCTTCATAAATGCACCTCTTTTCGTGTGTGTGTTGGGGTGTGTTTTCGCCTCATTATATCACGCCGCTATGGATACTGTCAATGCACTTCGTTAAATTTTGTACAAAGTGCATAATACGCAAAAAAGAGTCGAGCAAAGCCCGACTCTTGATCTTTATTTTGCGTAAGCCTGATACATATACAGCAGATCGGCACAGTAGGCGGCCGAGTTGCTCGCGCCCGTTGTCACGGTCACGTAGACGTTGCCCGACGAGGAGCGAACACAAGCAACAAGACACTTGCCCGCCTCAGGGGTCGAGCCCGTCTTGGCACCGATTACACGCGCACCCGCATCGATCTGTTGGAGATTGTAATAATCACCGCTGCCGCGCTCCATCACATCTATGTAATAGGTGTTAAAGAAGGTGATGCGCTCAGGGACACCGTTCTTGAGGCGCGAGGTCACGTGAGTATCCTTGCCCAAAAGCGCACTGACCTCGGCGTTATCCATCGCGGCGACCATAATGCTGGCCATCTCGCGACAGGTGGTGTAGTGGTTGGGATCGTGCAGACCCGTGACGTTGGTGAAATGGGTATTCATCAAGCCCAACGCGACCGCTTTGGCATTCATCATCTGAACAAAGCTCTCTTGCGAGCCCGCGATGAACTTGGCAAGCTCGATCGAGGCGGCGCCGTCGGATTCCAGTGCGATCGCATACAAAAGATCGCGCACCGACACAACGTCCCCCGCGTCAAAGCCAAAGCCCGAGGCTTCCTCGGCCTGCATCCGAGCAATCACCTCGGAAGACATCGTCACGGACGTATCGTAGTCACTCGGCTTGAGCGCCTCACACGCCACAAGCAGCGTCATAACCTTGGTCATCGAGGCGGGATACATCTGAGCATCGGTCGCACGGCTTGCCAGAATGGTGCCGCTCGAAACGTCAACGATCACAGCGTTGGTCGAAAACACGCCCTGCGTTGCCTCGCCTTCCCGCGCGACCATCTCGACCGTTTCGGCCGTCTTGCTCATCAAATAAGACTTAGTCGGCACGACCTTGTCGGGATTGCTCGGAGTGGTCGGCGTTTGCGTTTGCTCGTTGCCGTTGCTCGGCGTGCTAGGCGCGCTCGGTGTGCTCGGAGCGGTCGGTGCATCGGGCACCGCAGGGGACTCCGTCGACGGTTCAGACGGCGTCTCTCCCTCGGAAGAGGGATGCTCCGCATCCTGCTTGGGCGGGAGGTCGGGAAGCTCGGTGTTTTCAGCCTCCCTGGTGATCAATCGGATAGACGTTACACAAATAACGACAAGTAAAAAGGTCAACAGCGCAAGGACGAATCCCCACAGCGTGGTCGACGAGGACGATTCCTCGTTTACGACGAGTCGCGAATGCGGTTCTTGTGTTGGCATGGCCCTATCGTTTCCTTTCTGAAATCATCAATACATATCGGTTCAACCGTGCTCTGCGGCACGATCGTTAAAAGCCCATAGACCACACTATTATATCACAGATATATCGTCTTGTCAAGAAAAACTTCACAAATCGGCACGCGCCCCCTTTTTTCTGCCCCGAATATGCAAGAAAATGACCGCAGGAAAGGAATTTTGTTGTGTCTTGACCTTGACACCGTTTTATGATTATGATATAATAATTATAATTTTTACTATGGGCGGTGATACCGTACACCGCCAAGGAGACGCTATGACCATTATTGACATTCTTTCACAAAACGCAGCGCAGTACCCCGACGAGGTTGCGCTGGTCGAGATCAACCCCCAGTTTGATCCCGAGGGACGCATCACCTGGCGCGACTACGCGCTGATGCAGCCCGAGCCCGGCCAGCCCTTCCGCCGCGAGATCACGTGGATGGATTTTGAGTGCAAGGCCAACCGCTTTGCCAATCTCTTGCTCACGCGCGGCTGTAAGCGCGGTGACAAGGTCGCCATTCTGCTGATGAACTCGATCGAGTGGCTGCCCATCTATTTCGGCATTCTGCGCGCCGGCGCGATCGTTGTGCCGCTCAACTACCGCTACACGGCGGACGAGATCAAATACTGTCTGGAAAAGGCGGATTGCTCGATGCTCGTGTTCGGTCCCGAGTTTATCGGGCGTATGGAGCAGATCTGCGACCGCCTGCCGAACATCTCCGATATGTTTTACGTTGGCGAGGATTGCCCCGCATTTGCCGACAGCTACGACGGTATGATCCGTCTTTGCTCGTCCAAAAATCCCGACGTCCAAATGACCGAGGACGACGATGCCGCCATCTACTTCTCCTCGGGCACGACGGGATTTCCCAAGGCCATCCTGCACGCCCACCGCGCGTTGATGCACGCCGCCAGATGTGAGCAGGCGCATCACGGTCAGACGCACGAGGACGTTTTCCTTTGCATCCCGCCCCTCTACCACACGGGCGCAAAGATGCACTGGTTCGGCTCATTCCTTGCGGGCTCAAAGGCAGTCCTTCTAAAGGGTGCGGCACCCAAGCAGATCATCAAAGCCGCATCGGACGAGCATTGCACCATCGTTTGGCTCCTCGTTCCGTGGGCGCAGGACATTCTCGACTCGATCGACCGCGGCGAGATCAATCTTGACGAATACTCCC
>JAGBTR010000262.1 GCA_017631215.1 Clostridia bacterium
GATGCTGCTGCGCGATAAGGGCGCAACGGCGGCTCTGTACTTCAACACCAAGCTCGCAGATGACTACCAGCTGGGCGACCTGTACGCGCTTGTTGAGTCGGGCGATTGGACGGTCGAGACGATGGCGTCCGCCGCTGAGGTCGTTGCGACCTCGCTCGATGGCAATGACCTTCTGGACTCGGGCAGAGACCAGTGGGGCATCCTCGGTGCTGACGATATGAGCTACTTCCTGTTCGCTGCTATGGATCAGAAGTTCGGTTTCATCAACGAGGATGGCTATCTGGAGATGACCTTCGGTACGGAGGATGGCATCACTACGATGCAGTACATCTTCGAGAACGTTATGTATGCCGATTGGTATCATAATAACTATGTGACTCCCTTTACCGAGGAGAACGCAGGCTTTGAGGATGACAGAGGTCTGTTCTGTTCCTCGCTGATCAAGAGCGCCTACACCGGTCTGCGTGAGATGGAGACGCCCTATGGCGTTCTGCCTATGCCTAAGGCTGACTCCGCGCAGGAGGATTACCGTTCGCTCGTTTGGGTGCATCATGACAGCGTTCTTGGCATTCCCTCTGCCGTGTATGACGAGGAGATGGCTTGCATCATCCTTGAGGCGCTCTCCTACGAGGGCTACTACACGGTCACGCCCGTCCTGCTTGATACGCTGATCTACGGCAGACTCGCAAAGACGCAGGAGGCAAGAGACAGCTTTGAGCGTATCTTCAATACCCGTGTCTACGATGCAGGTCAGTATTGGGGCTACACCAGAGACGGTCTGGTCGATGGCAACTCGAGCGTGCTTCGTCACACCGCTACGGGTACGTCCAATATGATGTCCGTCTGGGAGACGCACAGAAATTCGACCGAGGCGCAGGTCGATAAGGTCAATACCTTCATCGACGGCATCCGTTGATCACGTCTTAATCGCATATGATCCATTCAGCCCCGCTACGGAAAGCTGTAGCGGGGCTTTTCAAAATATTTCTTGACAAATCCGTTTGGCTGTGGTATAATGATAATGATATATATTTTGGAAAAGGAGATCTATATGAAACGTTTTCTTTGTTTGGCACTCGCGCTTCTGATGATGGCGATGATGCTTGTCGCGTGCGGTAACGAAACGCCCGAGCAACCCGACCAGCCCGAAACGCCCGATGTGCCGAGTACGCCGACCGAGCCCGAGACCCCCGCAGACACGCGTATTCCGCTTGATATGCCTGAGCGCTACTATGGCAGAACGAACGGTGACAAGGAGTCCTTCCATATGCTGGAGTGGACGGCGAACAACTGGTTCGAGGCAGGTAACGTATGGCTTCCTTGGCACGAGGGTGACACCAGCGAGGAGGCAGAGGATCTGCTCGGCGCGGCTGTCTTTGCCCGTAACGCATACGTAGAGGAGCAGTACGGCGTGGAGATCACGCAGGAGTACGTCGAGGTCAACGACGGTAAGCATCTGAGCCGTCTGCGTCTGGACAACACGACCTCGGGCAACGAGATCCAGCTGGTGACGATGCGCAGCCTTGAGGCGTGGTCGTACGTCGAGTCGGGCCTTTTGTACGATATGAATACGTATGCAGGCGAGATCCTGCACACCGACCAGCCCTGGTGGGTGCAGGATGCCGTCGAGTCCTACACGCTGGGCGACAGCCTGTATCTGTGTTCGACCGAGATGCTGCTGCGCGATAAGGGCGCAACGGCGCTGATGTTCTTCAATCCCACCCTTGCCGCCGATTACGGTCTTGGCAATCTGTACGATCTGATGGACAACGGCGACTGGACGTTCGAGGCGATGATCTCTGCCAGCGACGTGGTCGCGAGCGACCGTGACGGTGACGATCTGATCAACACCAGACAGGATATTTGGGGCATCACGGGTGCGGACGATACCATCTTCTATCTGTTCGCAGGTGCTGACAAGAAGTTTGCACATATCGATGAGGAAGGCTATCTTGCTTACGATTTCGGCAACAAGGACACCATCCTTGTGATGGAGGAGATCTTTGAAGAGGTTATGTATGCCGAATGGTATCAGAATGGCTACGTCAACCCGCTGCCCGGTGAGGGCGGAATGTTTGGCGACGGTCTGGCGCTGTTCGACTTCGCGCTTCTCAAGGCGGCAGACATCGGTATGAGAGACGTTGAATTTGACTACGGCGTTCTGCCCATCCCGAAGTACGATGATGACCAGGATGACTACCGCTCGCTCGTCTGGGTACACCACGACTGCGTGCTGGGCATCCCCTCGGCGACCTTCGATCCCGAGATGGCGTCGGTCATCCTCGAGGCACTCTCCTATGAGAGCTATTACACTTTGACGCCCGTGCTCTATGACACGCTGCTGTACGGCCGCCTCTCCAAGACGGAGGACGCAAGACGCGGCTATGAGACGGTCGTTGCCAACCGTGTCTACGATCCCGGTCAGTACTGGGAGGGCAAGGCAGGTCTGACGAATAAGATCCTGCGCCACACCGCGACGCACACGACGGGCTTCTCGAACATCTGGGGCTCTTACCAGACGCCCATCACGACGCAGGTCGAGCTGATCAACGATTTTATCGACGAGACGAGATAATACGTCAAGCAATACAACACCCCGCAGGCCACGCGCTTGTCGGGGTGTTTCTTTTTTTGACCGCGCATATTGCCGCATTGTCCAAAGGGAATCGCGGAATTTGTAAACGTCGCCCAAAATGCAAAGAGAACTTGACAAATCGCTCGCAATGTGGTATACTCAAAGCATATTGATAGCGGCGGATCGCCGTTATAATTTATGAGGAGGACACTATGAACAAGATCATTTCGATGCTGCTTGCAATCCTGATGGTGGCTGCAATGTTTACCTTTGTAGCCTGCGGCAATGATACCCCCGACACGCCGGACACCCCGTCGACGCCCGATACACCGAGCACCCCCGAGGATCCCGCAACGCCTGAGACCCCTGCGGACACCCGCATTCCGCTCGACCTGCCCGCCAAGAACTACGGCGGTGACACCTCCTTTCATATGGTGGAGTGGACGGTCAGCGGTCAAAAGGATGCCGGCGGTTGGATCCCGTGGCACGAGGGCGACGCCCCCGAGGAGGAGGGCGATCTGATGAGCACCGCCGTCTTCGCCCGTAACGCCTACGTGGAGGAGAAGTACGGCGTGAATATCACGCAGGAATACGTGAACGTCAATGCCAATGATCACGTGCTCCGTGTTCAGCAGGACAACCAGACGAGTGAGAACGGCATTCAGCTTGTGACCACGCGTGCGCTGCATTCCTGGGCATTCATCAGCACCGGTCTGCTGCACGATATGGCAGATATCGGCGAGGGACTGCTTCACTTCGATCAGCCCTGGTGGGTGCAGGATGCTGTTGAGTCCTACACGCTGGGCAACAGCCTTTACATCTGCTCGACCGAGATGCTGCTGCGCGATAAGGGCGCAACGGCTGCGATGTATTTCAACCCCGTCATCGCCGAGAACTACGGTCTTGGCAATCTTTATGATATGATGGATGCGGGCGATTGGACCTATGAGATGATGATTTCCGCCTGCGACGTCGTTGCGACCTCGCTGGACGGTGACGATCTGCTCAACTCGCGCGAGGATCTTTGGGGTATGATGGCGCCCGATGACACCAGCTACTTCCTGTTCGCCGCGATGGATAGAAAGTTCGGCATCATCAACGATGAGGGCTACCTCGAGTTCACCTTCAACGAGGCAGACAACCTTGTGACGATGCAGCAGATCTTTGAGGACGTTATGTACGCCGATTGGTATGCCAACGAATATCTGCAGGATGTTCTCGGCTCGGGCGGCGGATTTGAGAACGATCTGGCGCTCTTCCTGCCCGCGATCGTCAAGTCTGCTTATACCAACCTGCGCGAGATGGAGACTCCTTACGGCGTCCTTCCGATGCCTAAGGCAGACTACTCGCAGGATGGCTACCGCTCGCTTGTTTGGGTGCACCACGATAGCGTGCTGGGCATCCCCTCTGCCGTTGCCGATCCCGAAATGGCTTGCATCATCCTCGAGGCACTCTCCTATGAGGGCTACTATGAGGTCACGCCCGTGCTGATCGACACGCTGATCTACGGTCGCCTTGCCAAGACCGAGGAGTCCAAGAACAGCTTCGAGACCATCTTCAACTCGCGTGTCTACGATGCCGGTCAGTTCTGGAACTCCGACTATCCGGGTCTTGTCGATGGCGAGAACAGCGTGCTTCGTCAGACCTCCAAGCACAACTCGGCGATGGTGTCCGTTTGGGATACCCACAGAAATGCGACCGAGCAACGCATCAAGGATGTCAACGACTTTATTGACGAAACGAGATAACCGCATAAAAGGCATAACACCCCGCAGGCTGCGCGCTTGTCGGGGTGTTGCTTTTTTGTGACCGCGAATATTGTCGCAGTGGCGAAAAGGGCGGGGCAGGCGCTCGTGTCGCTCAACATATGGCACACTTGACAAACATTGTACGGTATGGTATAATACGAATGAAATATTGTGGCTTTGGCCGCTGTAATGATGAAGGAGGCTTTTATGAAAAAAATTGTCTCGATGCTGCTCGCGATCCTGATGGTGGCTGCGATGTTCACCTTCGTTGCTTGTGGCAATGACACTCCCGACACGCCGGATACGCCGGATACCCCCGATACGCCGAGCACCCCGACCGAACCCGAGGACCCTGAGGATGCTGCGGATGCTCGCATCCCGCTCGAGCTGCCCGAGCGCTACTATATGAGCTCGAGTGGCGAGAAGGAGCCCTTCCACATCGTTGAGTGGACGGTCAACGGTCAAAAGGATGCCGGCGGTTGGATCCCGTGGCACGAGGGTGACGCCACCGAGGAGGAGGGCGACCTGATGAGCACCGCCGTCTTCGCACGTAACGCTTACGTGGAGGAGCAGTACGGCGTGGAGATCACGCAGGAGTACGTCAACGTCAACGGTAACGCACACTTCCTCCGACTTCAGCAGGACAACCAGACGGGGGAGAACGGCGTTCAGCTGGTCACCACCCGCGCGCTGCACGCATGGAGCTTTGCAAGCTCGGGTCTGCTTCACGATATGGCAGATGTAGGTGAGGGCATCCTGCACACCGACCAGCCTTGGTGGCCGCAGGACGCGGTTAAGTCCTACGCCCTGGGCGACAGCCTGTACGTTTGCTCGACCGAGATGCTGCTGCGCGATAAGGGCGCAACCGCTGCTATGTACTTCAACACCAAGCTCGCAGAGGATTATCAGCTTGGCAACCTTTACGAGTTTGTCGAGTCGGGCGACTGGACGTTCGAGATGATGACCGCAGCTTGTGAGGTTGTTGCAACCTCGCTGGACGGTGACGATCTGATGAACACCGGCTACGACCAGTGGGGTATGACGGGCGGTGACGACACCAGCTACTTCCTGTTCGCAGCAATGGATCAGAAGTTCGGCGTGATGGATGAGGACGGTTATCTGGAGTTTTCCTTCGGCTCGGCCGATGGCATCACCACGATGCAGCAGATCTTTGAGGAGGTTATGTATGCAGAGTGGTACAACAACTGGTACACCAGCCCCTTCGCAGAGGAGAATTCCGGCTTTGAGGACGGCAGAATCCTCTTCGCTCCCTCGCTGATCAAGTCCGCTTACACCAGCCTGCGTGAGATGGAGATCCCTTACGGTGTTCTTCCTATGCCTAAGGCTGACTACTCGCAGGAGGACTACCGCTCGCTCGTTTGGGTGCACCACGACAGCGTGCTGGGTATCCCGTCTGCCACCTTTGATCCCGAGATGGCTTGCATCATCCTCGAGGCACTCTCCTATGAGGGCTACTACACGGTCACGCCCGTCCTGCTGGATACGCTGATCTACGGCCGTCTGGCAAAGACCGAGGAGGAAAGAACCAACTTCGAGCGCATCTTCAACACCCGTGTCTATGACGCAGGTCAGTATTGGGGTATGGTCAACGACGGTCTGATCGACGGCCCCAGAAGCGTGCTTCGTCACACTGCTACCGGTAACTCCAACATGATGAGTGTTTGGGAGACGCACAGAAATACAACCGAGGAGCAGGTCGATCGAGTCAACGATTTCATCGACGGTGTCGAGTGATATCGTTTGCATCTTCATAAAAGCATCCCTCACAGATCCGTCTGTGGGGGACGCTTTTTTTGCCGCACGGTCTTGACGGGTGGGGGATTTCGTGGTAAAATAAATTGAAATATGTTTTTATAGGAGGACACGATGAAACGGATCTTGACCTTGATGCTGGCGCTTTTGATGGTGCTCTCGATGCTCGTTGCCTGCGCTGATGAGCCGTCCGAGACGCCCGACGCGCCCGATA
>JAGBTR010000263.1 GCA_017631215.1 Clostridia bacterium
CACCTTCATACCGATCAGCTCGCCGTACATATCAGCGATCTCGCCCCAGGTGTGGTGCTCGGCGGTCGAGACGGTATACGTCTCGCGCATGGCCTGCTCGTTGAACAAAATGCACGCGATCATCTTGGCCACGTCGCCCGCCCAGGTCATGGTTGCCTGCTTGTCCTTGGCCTCGCGCGGAAGCACGACGGTACGGCCGAGCAATGCGCGTCTGACCGTTTTCTCCATCTCGAGCGTCACAAGCTGAAAGCGGCGAGACGAATACGTGATGGCGGGGCGAATGATCGTCCAGTTGCGGTAGCTTGAAGCACGCAACGTGTCCTCGCCCTCGGCCTTATAGATACAGTAATCGTTGGAGGTGCGAAGCGCCTCATCGGTAGTCACATCGAGCAGACGAGGCGAGGTCTCGCGGATCGGGTGCTCCTCGTCAGCGTAGATGCGATAGGAGGAAAGATAGATGTAGTGATCGGTGCGATCGAGGAACATTTCATACCAATCGGGGAAATCGTGCTGGTTGTAGATCATAAAATCCACGACACCGTCGTATTTCCCCTCATCCAGCACGCCTCTGACATAGTCCTTGTCGCGTGCATTGCCCTTGAAATAGCGCAGATTCGGCGTCTCGCTCTTAATATCATCCAGCGACAGCACGTCCACGGTATAGCCGAGCCCGAGCAGTTCGGGCACAAGATAGATGCCCATGGCACCCGTACCGCCAATCAACAAAACCTTTTTCATCTTTTCTTTCTCCTTTGGGTAAATAGTCCGTTCAACAGCCGCAGGCCTTCATGACCGTCTTGAACAGTGACAACTCATAATCATAGGTATAGGGATTCTCCTTGTCGCCGCGAGCGTAGGCGGCAAAGCCGCGAAGCATACCCTCGTACCGCTCGAACGGCTCCGTTTCGACCGTCTCGGTCTTATCGCCTACGCGGTGGATGACCGCCTGAGCCTTGAGCGTCACGCCCGACTCAGGCTTGTAGCCGAGCATGATCTCGATGGGCTTGATCTCCATGGTTGCCTTCGAGCCGTTGATCACGAGCTGACGGCGGGTATACCCCAGCGGCTCGGCACAGGTCGTTTTGACAAAGGATGCGCCGCTCGGATAGTTCAGCACGGCAAAGCCGTGGTTCTCGCTGTCAATGCCGTACTGTCCCGTCCGGGCGTTGAGGGGAATGACCGTCTCGGGCTCGCCGCCCATGAACTGCATGACCAGATCAACATCGTGACAGCCGAGGTAGTACATCATACCGCCCTTGTGCTTGCCGATCCAGCTCACCATATTCGCACCGTAGAGCAGGCTCATGTGCGCTTCGACCGAATAAACCTCTCCAAACTCGCCGTTTTTCAGCATCTCCATGGCACGCTGTACCATCGGGTTGTAGCGGTACATATACGCCATATGCAGAACGTTCTTGTTCTTGCGGCAGGTCTCGATCAGTTTTTCAAACGCCGGCACTCCGTGCGTGCCCGGCTTGTCAAAATGGATGTGAATGCCCTTGTCGGCAAACATCTGTGCATATTTCGTTCCGTTCTCTTCCTCACATTCAACGGCAACTGCGTCGAGGTCATCCATGGCAAGCAGCTCGTCCACGGTATAGCGAGGAAGTGTCTCATAGAGCTTTTGCCGACGGAGACTGTTCACGTGCTCGGGGTGACAATAATCGGGGCTGGGCTCGGCAAGGCCGATGACCTCAAAGTCATCCGTCAGGCGAAGCAGTGCCTCCAGCGTATCGACCGCGTGGGGGTGACCCAGACCGATCTGGGCAATTCTGATTCTTTTCATCATAGATACCTCTCAATCTTCAAGCTGTGTCCAATCGAACTGCACCACGGGGAAGCCTCCCTTGGCGGCAAGTCTTGCATAAACATCAGCATATTCACTCGGTGAATGCACCTCTTCAAGCAACGAGGCAAGATCAAGGCGACCGCCTGCGACGAGACGGATGAGGGCTTCGGCATCGTCCTTCTCCGTCCACCAGCCCTCGTGTGACTCCTGCTTGGGCCGTGCCGCCGTATGTGCACCGATCAGCGTGATGCCGGGGCCGTGCACCTTGCGATAATAGTCGATGGTAAAATCGGAGCTGCGGGTACAGCCCAGCAACGCCACGCGACCGTAGCGAGCCATGCAATCGAGCACCATGTCAAGACCCGAGCCGAGGCCCGTGACCTCGATGGCGACATTGACACCGCCGCCCGTCAGCGACTTGACCGTCTTAACGAAATCGGGGTCAAACGGATCCAGGGCAACGTCTGCGCCAAGCTCCAGTGCTCTGGCCCGCTTTTCCGGCACGGGATCGACCGCAATGATGGGAACGGCACCCGCCGCGCGAAGCAGCTCTATGGCAATCAGTCCCAATACTCCAAGTCCCATAACAATAACGGATTCACCCATTTCCACGCGGCACTTGCGAAGTGCGGCCAGCGGGAAGGTGGCAATATGGACGAGTGCACCTGCAGCATAATCGACATCGTTCAACGGATGAACGTTGTTTTCATTCATCAAGCAATACTGCACATGGAACGACCACGAGCAGGCCACGCGATCGCCAACCTTGACGCGGCTGACACCCTCACCGACAGCGACGACCTCACCGGCCGAGCTGTAGCCCGTATAGCGGGGATAGATCACC
>JAGBTR010000264.1 GCA_017631215.1 Clostridia bacterium
CACACCGAAGTCGCTGACGATGCAGGACGGCAGCATCTCTCTGTCTGCTCTTAGCGCTTACCGTGCTGAGGGTCAGATCGCGAAGGATGCGGCAAAGCATCTTTGCGATAAGTGGCAGGAAAAGGTTGGTACGGCCCTGGTGGCAGATGATGCCGGTGCGCTTTGCATGCGCGTCGATCCTGCCATTGCCGAAAACGGCTACCGTCTGACGGTATGCAAAGAGGAAATCGTTCTCGAAGCCTCCGATCTGCGCGGTATGGTGTACGGCGGTGAGGTTCTGCTCAAGATGATCGAGGCGGACAGCATTCCCGCTTGCACCATCGAGGATGCTCCTCGTCTTGCCTTCCGCGGCGTTCATATCTACATTCCCGCCGCTGAGGAGTTTGATTTTACCAAGCGTTTGGTCAAATACGTGCTCTCTCCGATGGGCTACAACTTCATTATCCTTGAGGTGGCAGGCGCGCTTCGCTACGATAGCCATCCGAAGATCAATGAGGGAGTTCTTGAATCGGTTGAGATGAGCAAAAAGGGCGAGTGGCCTGTGATGGACCACACGCTTGCCAAGGGACAGATCGTCGAAAAGGCACTTGTGAAGGACTTTATCGCATACTGCCGCTCTTACGGAATCGACGTTATCCCCGAGGTTCACGCGCTGAGCCACGTGCAGTACATGACGCACGCATACCCCGAAATTGCTGAGCGCCCCGAGGCTTCGGGCGATCAGATCGACCTGCGTCAGGCAGACGCCATGGTCAGCGACTTCTATCCTCATTGCTACTGCCCGTCCAACCCCAAGTCCTACGAAATTTTGTTCGATCTGCTCGACGAAGTTATCGAGCTGTTTGAGCCGAAGGAATACGTACATATGGGACACGACGAGATTTACCACCTCGGCATCTGCCCCCGTTGTAAGGACCGTCATCCCGCAGACCTGTTCATGGATGACATCGAGAAGATCCACGCATACCTTGCCAAGAAGGGCCTCAAGATGATGATCTGGTCGGATATGCTCCAGCCGGTTACCAAGTACAAGACCCCCGTGGCGCTTTCCCGTATGCCCAAGGATATCGTATACCTTGACTTTATCTGGTACTTCCACTTTGAAAAGGATATCGAGGACAACCTGCTTCCCGCGGGCAATCCTCTGATGTTCGGTAACATGTACTCGAGCCACTTCCCGCGCTACGAGAGCCGCGTTGCCAAGGACGGCGTATGCGGTGCTCAGGTATCCGCATGGGTAGAAACCTGTGAGGAGAGCCTTGGTCGCGAGGGCAAGCTTTACGATTTCCTCTACTCGAGCCAGATGATGTGGTCGGAAAGCTATTCGAGCCACGCGCGTTACTCCTACGACCGCATTTTGCGCGATATGATGCCCACGCTTCGTGAAAAGCTTGGCGCGCGCTCCTATCCTTCCTTGGCCGAGGGTGCCAAAGAGCGCGTGATTGCCGACAACGGCGTATACGTTCCTGAGGTATCGGCAACCGGCGGCAGCTTTGCCTTTGGTGACGTTGCAAACAGCCTTGTATTCGAGCATACGGCAACGCAGAAGATCATGCGTTATCCGTGGGTTCCTTGCGATGTGCTGGGCTACTACGAGGTCGCATATGCTGACGGTGTGGTCGAAAAGATCCCCGTTGAGTACGCAAAGACCATCAGCCATTACGATCGTCGCCACAACGAGCCCTTCGCTCACAAGTATTACCGTCACAACGGTTATACGGCAACCTACTTCATCGATGGTATCGAGCGCCCTGATGCCCAGGGTAACCCGAATACCACCTATCGCTACGAGTGGATCAATCCCCGTCCCGATGTCAAGATCGAGAAGGTTTCGTACGTGTCGACCGACAAGTTCCCGACCGACGTATTCGTCAGCCGCGTGCTTGCGTTCTAACAAAAGAATCTATAAAAATCCCCGAAGGCGCAAGTCTTCGGGGATTTTTTGGCAATAATAGTCTTAAAGAACAAAGCAAAAGGAGAAAGAAGATGCGTGCAATCATAACAGGGGCCACGGGGGTTGTGGGCAATGCCCTGATTCAAGAATTGATCCAAAACGGGGATGAGGTACTGGTATTGGCGCAAAAGGGCTCGAAGCGAAACGAAACCATTCCAAATTCTCCCCTTGTGTCGGTTCGTTTTTGCGATCTATCCGAGCTTGCTACTCTGCAAAATACGGACTCGCGCCCCTTTGACGTGTTTTATCACCTTGCGTGGGACGGCACGGTGGGGCAGGCGCGCGACGATATGTATCGTCAAAATCGAAACGTGACGTATGCGCTGGATGCTGTGCACACCGCCCATCGGTTTGGATGTCAATGCTTTGTCGGTGCAGGCTCTCAGGCCGAATATGGCCGTGTCGAGGGGATCCTGACCCCTGACACGCCGACCCGTCCCGAGATGGGATACGGCATCGGCAAGCTGTGCGCGGGGCTTATGACACGCAAGGAATGTCATGCACTCGGCATGCGCCATATATGGGCGCGCATTTTGAGCGTTTACGGCCCCTATGACGGCATGCAAAGCGTGGTGATGTCCACCATAGAAAGCCTTCGGCGGGGAGAATCGCCAAAGCTGACACGCGGCGAGCAGATGTGGGATTTTTTGTTCAGCTACGACGCGGCACGCGCGTTGGTTCTGTTGGCAGAGCGGGGAATTGACGGAAAAACCTACGTGCTGGGGAGCGGTCATGCGCGACCCTTGTCCGAGTATATGGCCGAGATCCGCGATGTTGTCGCACCTTCCGTGCCTCTGTCACTCGGTGCGCTTCCGTATGGCTCGGGGCAGATCATGCACTTAGAGGCTGATATCAGCGCTCTGCGCGAGGATCTCGGCTGGGAGCCCGCCCACACCTTCCGCCAAGGGATCGAGATTTTGATGGCGCA
>JAGBTR010000039.1 GCA_017631215.1 Clostridia bacterium
GGATATGAGAACGGCCCGTATCTGATCAAAACGGTCTATGCCACCGAGCAGACCGTCATCGCGGACATCATCGTCACGCCCGAGGCGTACGGCGTTGATCCTACGGGCGAAAATGATAGCACCAAGGGCATCCAGAAGGCGCTGGACGATTGCCGCACGATGGGCGGCGGTACGGTCTTTTTGCCCGTCGGTCAGTATCTGGTGACAGATACGCTGTCGCTCGCCGAGGGTGTGCTTCTGCAGGGTGACTGGCAGGATCCCGACCTGACCGACACGCCCGCATACGGCACGGTCATTTTGGCTAAGCTGCCCGCGCTGAAGGGCGAGGAGGTCTTTGATCCCACCGCCAAGCCGCTCTTCCTCTTGCGTAGCGAGAACGCCTCCAACAACGGCCTTGTCGGTCTGACCGTCTTCTATCCCGACCAGGATATTACCAATGTCAAGCCCTACGGCTATACCGTCTACGCACCCAATCCGGGTATGACGGTCTTGAAGGATCTGACCTTTCTCAACTCCTACCAGGGTATTGGTGTATGCCTTGGCGCCGGCTATCACGAGCTGCTCCAGATTCAGGGCGTCCATATGACGGCACTGGCCACGGGCTACCAGGTCAAGCAGTCGAACGAGGTCGGCTATACCTATGATCTGAACGTCTCTCCCTCGTATTGGATCGAGGCGGCGGCCCCCTATCGCTGTGCCGATGCCAACGCATTGCGTGCCTTCTGCCGCGAGTATACGACGGCAATGAAATTCGGCTCGCTCGATCTGAACCAGTACACGGGCATTCGCATCGATGGCTGCTACACCGCGATGCTGATCGATACGGGCTTCTGGGGCGTTCTTTATGACGTCGAGATCACCGACAGCGTCTACGGTATCGTCGCAAGAGCGCTGACGGGCGCCAGCGGCGTGGGCATCGCGCACGCGAGCATCGAGGCGGACGAGTATGCCGTTGCCAACTACGCCGTAAGCGGTAAGCCCATCAAGCTGACCGACGTCAAGCTGACGGGCAATGGCGGTATCCATACCGTCGACGGAGCCTTTACTATGGTCGATAACACCGCCGATCTGAGTCAATACGAGGCGGCGTATGCTACCTATCAGAAGCCGAGCGAGCATCTCTACGTCGCAGACGTTGCGGGTGTTGTGGGCAAGCGTGAGGATGCGACCCCCGCCATCCAGGACGCACTGGATGCCGCCGAGAAGACGGGCGGTATCGTCTACGTGCCGCGCGGCGTTTACAATCTTTACACACCGTTGGTCGTTCCTGCGGGCGTTGAGCTTCGCGGTGCAATGGCTATGCCCGCACGCGACAGAGCCTATGAGTCGGGCATCATTCCCGGCACGGTCTTTCTGTCCTACGTGACAGAAAACGCGCTCATCACGCTGTCCGAGGCGGCAGGTGTTCAGGGTGTCCGTATCTACACCTTGTCGTATGATGCAGGTACGGCGATCGATCTTCTGAAGACCAACGATCCCAAGGTGGCGGAATGCGTGGCGGTGCGCGGCATCGGCGCGGGAGTCTATGCTGTGAACGTGGTCATCTCGGGCGGCTTTATCGGTATCGATTTCACCGATTGCGACAACCACCTCGTCAAGGATGCCTATGGCTGTGCCTTCCTCAACTTCGTTCGTGCCGGCGGTAAGAACGGCAACATCAATTCCGTGCTTTGCAATATGACCTTCACGATGCGTCAGCCGTTCATGCTGCGCGGTCTTGTCGATGCAGACCTGTGCAATGAGGGGGCGTGGGCCGTCTACAGCGTAGAGGGCAACGCGACCGCCAAGGCAACGGTGCGCGATGAGCTTCTGCGTCAGTATTGCGATACCGTTTACCTTGTCAATGCCGAGAACGAGAAGCTCAACAACGTCTTTATGTACGGCGGTCGCGCCATCGTTGTGGCGGACAGCTCGACGGTGACGGGTATCAACGTAACGACCGACTGGCAGGGAATCTATCCTATGTTCGTGCTGAAGAACGAGAGTGATGGCGTCTTCTTTAACGCCGTCCGCACGTCGGGCTCGTCGCACGAGCTGGACAAGACCTCGTCTCTTTCGGTCTACAACCGACTCTTTAACATTTACCATAATGAGCCGACCTATCACAGCGCCTCGGGCTACGAGGAGACGAGAGGCGGCGAGCTCCTTGAAGAGCTGACGCTCCTGAATTGTGATAGCGTCAGCGGCACGCAAGGCGTCGTTCTCAATACCGATGCCACCTATATCAAGCAGGGCAAGGGCTCTCTCAAGCATGACGGCAAGGTGCCGACGCAGTGGCTGACGGCCACCTTTGATCCCGTGGACACGGCAGAGCTTGGCGACGAGCAGCTGTACCTGCATATGTGGATGTGGGTCGACGATCCCCACGGCCTGCAGTGGAGCGGTCAGATCGAGCTCAAGACGGCTACGGGTACTTACTGGAACTGGGGAACCACCCAGAACCTCACCCAAGAGGGCTGGAACGAGATTCTGCTCCCCATCCCGCGCCGCGGCGAGACCGCACCCGTCTTTACGGGGCTGTCGATCAAGGTCGACCACAGCCCGCTTAACCACTATCCCAACGTTTACCTCGACGATATCTCGGTCTGCACCGTCCTGCCGTACAGCGAATCGATGATGCAAGAGGCAAACGGAGCCAAGAGCTATGTCGAAAGGGATCCCTCCTACACCGAGGATGCCAAGCGTGTGATGATCAACAACTGCGATACGCTGGACGGGCTGTCTGAGGCGGCGCAGGCCATCACGACCCTTAACCGCGATCCCGCCTTTATCAAGGAGGGCAAGGGCTCGCTCAAGGTCAGCGTCAGACCCCAGCTGCTCTATGAGCAGAGCATTCCCGCCACCGACATCGGTGATATGGAGCACGTCGGCTACCTGCACATGTGGGTCTACGTCGAAAACGCCAGCCTCTTCAGCTCGTCGGGTCAGATCGAGCTGACCTCGAGCGGCATCTTCGATCTCGGTGAAAAGGGCTGGAATATCGCCACCATCAAGCAGAACGGCTGGAACGAGCTGTATCTGCCGCTCAAGGATGCCACTTCCAAGGGTACGCCCGCCTTCAACGGCTCGGCGGTCAACTACCTCCGTATGTACGTCAACGTCCCCTCGGCGGCAACCATCTATATCGATGATATCTACGTCTGTAATATCCCCGGAGCCACCTACGACGAGAGCAACACCATAGAGGCCGGCAATGCTGCACAGCTCGCGGAGGGTCTGCCGATGCTGCACAACTGTGACACCGAGATCGGTATCACAAAGGCAACGCTCAACGAGGACCCTGCCTATGTCAAAACGGGAAGCGGCTCGCTCCGTGCCCCCGACGTCGGCTCGGATAAGCTGGTCTTCGGCTTGCCCGAGGCGCAGGATATCTCGGCGTATATGGACGGCTATCTGCACGTATCGGTCTACGTCGAGGATGCCTCGAGACTGAGCTGGGGTCAGTTTGAACTGACCTCGAGCGGCACGTGCGATAAGGATGAGATCGGCTGGCTCGTCCCCAACTACGTCAAGCAGGACGGCTGGAACGAGGTGTATCTGCCCATGGAGAAGGCGTCCAAGCTGGGCGCGTTCGACCCCAAGAGCTGTAACTTCATGCGTGTCTACGTCCTCTGGGATGACGGCGGTAATTCGCCGCTGATGTACTTTGACGATATCCGTCTGGTCGCCAAGGAGGACTACACCGAGGGCGATGCCCCCGCACCGAGCGATCCGACCCCTGCCGATCCCAAGCCGCAGGAGCCCGAGGAGCCTGTGTATATCGCTCCGCTCATCATCCTGGACGGTGAGTCGATCGTCGACGGTCTTGAAAAGGTAACGCTCGACCATAGCCTCGTCAAGGAGGGAAGCGGCTCGCTCCGCGCTCCCGATCAGGGGCAGGATAAGCTGCTCTACATCATCCCCGAGCCGCTGGATGCTACCGACTATATGAACGGTTACCTCCACATCTCGGTCTACGTTGAGGATGCCTCGCTGCTCAGCTGGGGTCAGATCGAGCTGACCAGCTCGGGCAAGTATGACGAGCAGGAGCTTGGCTGGCTCGTCCCCAACTACATCAAAGAGGACGGCTGGAACGATCTCTACCTGCCCATCTCCAAGGCGTCGAGAGGCGGTGAGTTCGATCCCAAGAATTGCAACTATCTGCGCATCTACGTGATCTGTGACAGCGGTACCTACCCGCCGATGTATTTCGACGATATCTACCTTACCGCAACCAAGCCGTAAAACCGTTTGCGAAAGCCCCCGACACGCGTTGTCGGGGGCTTTTTATAAATATAACTATATAATACGGATGAAGAAATTTGAAAAATATATTGACAACAGACTTTGCGTATGATAGAATCATAATGTATTCTTGTTTCAACGTGAAACGACAATTTTTTAGGAGGGTTTTCTTATGATGAAGAAAACGTTAGCGCTCATCTTGGCTGCAATGATGATCTTCTCCTCGCTTGTGTTCACCACGGCGGCTGAAGAATCGGCATTGACTGAGGATGAAGTCAAGATCATCCCCGTCTCGGACGGCACGGAAAAGGACGGCGCCAAATGGTACGGAAACGTCAACTGTGCGCCTGTCGGGAACCTGCTCGCTGCGGATGGCACGGTCACCGCAAGCTTTACGGGCATTCCCGCGAAGCAGAGCCCCGGCCAGGCGTTGGAGGTCGTGTACTCGACGCCTCAAAGACTCGATATCTCGGGTATGAAGACGCTCGCGTTCGACCTGTATCTGGAGAACGCGGCGGCTGTCGTCAACGCATCCTACAATTTCGAGCTGCGCTCGAACGGATCCACGGGTG
The DNA here is from genome assembly GCA_017631215.1 of Clostridia bacterium. Lineage (GTDB taxonomy): Bacteria > Bacillota > Clostridia > Oscillospirales > CAG-272 > SIG644. The sequence goes on from JAGBTR010000039.1 coordinate 4,797, forward strand.
ACAACTATGAGATCACTGTGGACAAGACCTTGACGGAGATGTGCGGCGGACTGCTTGTCGATGGCTGGAATCACGTGGAGTTCCCGCTCTCCTTGTTCTCCAACGCTCAAGGCAACAACGCCTTTGACCGTACGCAGTGGAGCTGGTTCCGTATGTTCCACAGTGGCTCGTGGGACGGTACCAACAAGGTGACCAACTACAACTCGTCCAACATCATTGGCTCCGAGGGCAAGACGACGGTCGTCAAGATCGACAACGTCTACTTCACGAGCGCAGAGGCGCAGGCGCCCTACAACGCGCAGAGCAGCGAGGTAGTGGTGAACAGTGGCGTCAATGCGGGCAACTATGCCGGCGGATCTGCCAGCGACTCCAAGAGCGCCGGTAATATCAATTATTTTTCCAAGAAGCTTAACACGCCGGTGGATCTCAATCAGTATTCCACGCTCAACTTCGACGTGTATCTCTCTCACGTGGATGCTGCATCGCGCAGCTTCAATCTGGAGCTGACCTCGTCCGGCGAACCGGACAACCAAGAGGATGGCATCAACGCCACGATCGCTACGTGGGCGGAGATTGCCGGCGTTGAGCTGGTCAAGGGCTGGAACCGCATCGAGCTTCCTCTGGGTGCTCGCGTCCATACGGCCGGTCAGCTGACGGAGACGGAATTCAACTTCCTCCGTATCTTCAATAGCACGTGGACGGCAGGTACCGAGGTCGATGGCGTCTGGAAGCCCACCTATGAGGACGGTGCTACGCGTACCATCGTATTCGCCCGCGCTACGCTGGGCGGCAAGAGAAGCGAGATGGATGAGATCCAGATTCTGGACAGCACCGTCCCGTCCTCCGGCTGGGGTGGCGGTAGCAGTATCTCGGGCTCGATGACGGACGTCCTCAATGCGGACGGTGTACTGGTCGCAGGCGGCGTTGAGACCGACGGCTTGCCTGAGTGGGTATGGTACAATGAACAGAGCGCGGCGAAAAAGATCAAGTATCAGGACGCGCTTGCTACCTTCACGCTGACACACGATAAGCCTATGGCTACCGATCTGTACGGTATCGAGTTCGATATCTGGGTATCCGATGCCGCTTTTGGTGAGAGCAGTGTCTGCTTTGAGCTGAGCTCGGCGGGCAAGTGCGACTGGGAGGAGATCTCGCTCACGTCGTCTCTGAACACCGTTCTCGGCACGACGCTGGAGGCAGGCAAGTGGCAGACGGTCATCATTCCCATCTCGCGTCTGACTACAAAGAGCAATGCTGAAACACGCGGCACGTTCGATCCTGCGGAGTTCGATTATATGCGTCTTTGGTTCAATGATCAGAAGGATTCTTGGACGGAGCAGGTAGCGCAGGAAAATGAGCTCGTGGATGTGACGAGGAAAGGTCGGATCTTCGCTAATGGTCTGGTGGTCGCTTTGCGCGACATCAAGGCGCTCAACCATCCCATGGCAGACTCGGTTTGGAACGAGCGCGGCGATCTGGTGATCGATATGGAGTCGGGTCTGGCATTGCCCAAAGCTGGTACGATCACCTCTGCTACGATCACACTTCCCAGAGACGGTAATCGCTTCAACAAAGCGGTAAAATTGATCGACGTAGCGGCGGGGGGGACCCTCGTTGCGGCCAGCTCGGCTGCGGTCAATAGCATGAACCACCCCCTCACCGAGTCATATGATATCTCCCAAAAGGACTATATCGGCTTCGATCTGTATCTGGAGAACGTTGCCGATTGGGGCTCCAAGGTCAAGTTCCTGTTCGGTCTGTCCTCGTACGGCGATTGCGACCACGAGCAGATCCACGTCAGTGGCTTTACCATTCCTCAGATGTTTGGCGACTACGTCGTCAATGCTGACGGCACCAAGGGCACTCTGAAGGACGGCTGGAACCGCATCGAGATGCCCATCTACACGCTGTTCCCTGGCTCGATTGCTCAGGCAAGTGAGCAATATGAGGCGGACGGTACGACGTATCGCGACAATTCGTTCGACCCGACTCGCTTTAATTACTTCCGCGCCTACACGCAGGGCGGCACCGTAACGACGGCCACCTCCAAGGTATTCGCTGCGCTCGATAACCTCACCTTCTTTGACGGTGGCAATATCGGCACGAACGACCAGGTCTACGATTTCGGCTTCGGCGAAAAGTACGGCACGATCTGGAGCGGCAGTGCGGCTGTTGGTTCCGGAAACCGCCAGCAGTTCGTTATGAACCATTCGATGGATTCCTCCGATAAGGATACGCTGCTGATGGACGTCCGCCTCTCCGACGCGGATGCTTATACCGGCTCCTTCTACCTTGAGATCGGCAACAACTGGAAGTGTGACGATAAGGAGTATTCCTGGAACTTCACCATGGCGGGCAAGGGCGTGACGCAGGACAATGTCTGGACGACGATCGCCTTCGAGCTGCCCTCGAACTGGGCAACCCAGACCGCTATCGATCCTACCGACATTGTCCGCTTTGAGATCTACTGCGCTGAAACACTGCCTGCCGGCTACAAGGTCGATGTGGACAACGTCCGCTTCGTTGACTCTGATGGAAAGTACGGCCCCGCCATCACGAGCGCACAGCCTGAGCTGAAGGAGAGCATCGATCTGACGATCGAGGCGGTCACGCCCACGCAGATCGCTAAGGCCGCAACGCTCACCTACGTCTTCACGGGTGATGCGGGTACGACCTACTCCTATACGCCCGCAACGCTGAGCGCTACCTCGGCAAACGGCAATAACCAGACGTGGACGTCCACGTTCGACGGCATCCCCGCGCACCGTATGGGCGATACGCTGACGATGACGCTGTGGTATGTCGACGCTGTGACGGGCTCGCTGGTCAAGGGTGAGACCAAGGACTACAGCATCAAGCAATACTGCACCAATATGCTGACGGCATATCCCAACAACACCGCACTCTGCACGCTGCTGGGCGATCTGCTGACCTACGGCGCAGCCGCACAGAATTACCTCACGGGTGGCTACGGCACGCTCGTTACCGAGGGTCTGACCCTGACGACGACGACCTTCAATGCCGAGAATCTTGCTCAGTGCAAGCTTGGCACGGTGGTGGACGGCGAGGCAGGCGCGTGCAAGTGGACGACCGCTACGCTGGTGCTGGACGGCACTGTCCGTATTCGCTACGGCTTTACCGCCGCGTCGACCGAGGGCTTGACTGTCAAGGTTGGCGACTATACCTTCACCGAGTTCGGTAAGGCAACCGCTGCAAACGGCGACGAATACAACTACGTTGAGATTCCCGTAACGGCAAGCAACTTCAACACGCCCTACACGGCATCCTTCGTTGCCGAGGGCGAGGCTCAGACGTTGACCTACTCGGTCAATCACTATCTGGCC
>JAGBTR010000265.1 GCA_017631215.1 Clostridia bacterium
AAAAAGAGCCTTTTTGTTATTTCCACTCGCCCAGCTCCTCGCGCCGCTTTTGTTCTTCAAGCTCGCGCTCGAGCTGCTCTTGGCGTTGGCTGATTCTTTTCTTTTCGTTTGCGAGCTCCTTGAAGTAGAGGGGGAGCGCGATCAGCGTCAAAAGGCAGGTGATGCCCGAGGCGGTCAGCTTGAGTGTATTGTCACCCAAAAAGATGAAGGGCGCGGCGTAGGGGAGCACGATGCGAAAAACGAGCTCGTCGATCCTGTCCGTCGTGGTGTCATAGTCAGAAGACGGCCGACGGCGGAACGATCGGTCTCCGTTGCGCTTGGAAAACTTGGTCGAAAACAGAGAGCTTTCCCAATTCTCATACCTGCGCCCGAGCAAGGCTTGGTACATCATGGCGGCGGTGACGCCAAGGGGGATAAGCGAGGCAAGGCTTGTGTGAAAGCGTGCCCCGAGCAGGTACGCCACGGTCGAGGTTACAAGAAGGGCGACGGCGTAGTATATCAGCCACTTATAAATGCGTTTCATAAAAAGCCCCCTTATTTTCATCGTTGTCGCTTTCATTATACACCAAGCACGCTCAAATTGCAATATCCGTGCGGTATTTTTTTCAAGCCCTTGTATTTGCCTCGGAGATATGATATAATTTAATCTGGAAACAAATTTCGACAAGGAGGTCGCGCATGGAATATAATATCAATACCGCATCCATCGAGCTGTCCGTGCGCGAGCTCTGCGCCCGCGCGCTGGGGGGCGGCGACCTCGAATACGGCGGCGGACGAGCGCTTGCCGAGCGCGGTCGCGTTGGGGCGGAAACACACCGCAGGCTTCAGGCCGAGCGGACGGGCAACTACCGCGCCGAGGTGCCGATGTCGGCATCGTACCGCTACGGTGAGCTGATCTATACCGTCAGCGGTCGCGCCGACGGCATCGAGGAGGACGAGTGGGGCTATACCGTCGAGGAGATCAAGACGGTGTCGGGACGCGTGTGGCACCTGCCTGCGCCCGAGATCGATACCGCCCAGCTTTATTGCTACGGCTATTTTCTGTGCGCCGCGCATCGGTTGAGCAGCGTGCGGCTGCGTATGGTTCGCGTCAATATTGATAATGATAAGGTCAAGGAAACGACCGAGCGGCGCTCCGTTGGTGAGCTGCGTGACTATTTTCAGTCGCTGATCGCCCGCATCGAGCGCTTTGCACTGCTCATCGAGCAGCACACGCGTGAGGAGCTGCCCACGCTTCGCTCCATCCCATTTCCGTATCACGATATGCGGCTTGGGCAGGAGCAGCTCATCCGCGCCGTCCACCGCGCCATCAAGCAGGGAAAACGCCTGCTCGCGCAAGCACCGACGGGCATCGGTAAAACGATGTCCACGCTGTATCCCGCGCTGCGCGCCCGTGGCGAGGGGCTTTGCGACCGCATTTTTTATCTGACCGCCAAGGCCAGCACCCGCCGCGAGGCCTTCGCTGCCTGCGAGCGTCTTGCCAAAGGGGGGGCACCGCTGCGCGCCGTCGTGCTGACGGCCAGAGAACAGATCTGCAATCATCCGCTGGCTGCGCGGGACGGTCGCGCGCTCTCGTCGCATTGCAACGGCGTGGAGTGTGAGGGCGCTTGGGGCTATTACGACCGCGTGGACGATGCCGTCCATGAGCTGTTGACGACGGGGCGCTGCTACGATCGCCGCCGCTTGGCCGAGGTCGCAGAGAAGCACAAGGTCTGCCCCTACGAGCTGTCTCTTGATGTGTCCGAATATTGCGACGTTATCATTGCCGACTATAACTACGCCTTCGACCCGCTCGTCTATCTGCGCCGCTATTTTTCGCAGGGCGCACCGCTCGAGGGCAAGAACGTCTTTCTCGTCGACGAGGCGCATAATCTCGTCGACCGCGCCCGCGATATGTACTCGGCGGGCATCTCGCGCCGCGCGCTGGAGAAGCTGTATGCCCGCGTCGACCGCCGCGACCGCGTGCTGAACGAGGCGCTGGAAACGGTCATCCGCACGATGCGTAAGATGAAGGCGCTGTGTCGAGAGACCCTCGAAACGGACGCCGAGGGCAACGAGTGCGGCTTTTATATGTCGCGCTCGCCGCTGTGTGATTTTTCCGAAATGCTGAATTGGTTTACCGCGCAGTGCGACGGCTGGATGCGGCTGCACCGTGAGGAGGAGATCGCCCCCGCCGTGAGCGACCTGTGCTATACCGTCAAGGAATACCAGTGCGTGATGGAGCATTACGACGAGCATTACGTCACCTACGTCGAGCTTGGGGGAGGGGATACCACCGTGCGTCTTGTCTGCCTTGACCCGTCGGGCGAGCTGGATATCCTGCAGCACCGCGCCGTCAGCACGACGATGTTTTCCGCAACGCTGACGCCGCTTGACTATTTTGCCGACGTGCTGGGCGGCGGTAAAAACGCAGAAAAGCTGGCGTTGCCGTCCCCCTACGATAAAGAAAACTTCGGTCTGTTTGCCGTCAGCGGCATCAGCACGCGCTATGCCGAGCGGCAGGAGACCGCACGCGCGGTCGCGGCCTGCATTGGCGCGGCGGTGTCGGGCAAGCGGGGCAACTATATCGTCTATTTCCCATCCTATGCCTACCTGAAAACGGTGCTTGCCCGCTTTCGCGCCCTCTATCCGAGCGTGACGACGGTCGTGCAAAAGGAGGGAATGCGGGC
>JAGBTR010000266.1 GCA_017631215.1 Clostridia bacterium
CAAGCCCGTTCCGTGTACGGAGCGGAGACTGATGAATCAAAATTGTTGGATCACTTCTTGACGGGAGCAAGCACCATACTGATGATGCGTCCGTCCAAAACAGGGGGCTTATCGGTCGTGCCGACGTCTGCGAGCGTCTCACAGAAGCGCGCCATAACCTCACGACCCATCGGCATGTGGCTCATCTCGCGGCCGCGGAAGCGCATAACCACGCGAACCTTATTGCCCGACTCGAGGAAGCGGTGCGCGTGACGCGCCTTGGTCTCGAAATCGTGGGTGTCGATGCGGTAGGACAGCTGAATCTCCTTCAGCTCGATGACCTGCTGCTTCTTCTTGGCTTCTTTTTCCTTTTTCTCGCACTCAAAGCGGTACTTACCGTAGTCCATCATGCGAGCCACGGGAGGCTGCGCCTGCGGAGCCATCAGAACCAGATCGAGGCCCTTGTCATATGCCATTTGCAGAGCGGCATTCGTACTCATAATACCGACGGGCTCGCCGTCAGCATCGATCACGCGAACCTCATTTGCCTTGATGTCCTCGTTGATCAGCAATTCTTTTGCGCTAATAGCCGTGTACCTCCGATAAAAAAATATCGTCCGGGAAGCAAATACAGCCTTCCGAACGAACACACTGCGCGCGATAGCTTTTCGCCCACAGATATTTTCGATATCGACCCGTACGCGCTCATCGGCGGTCGGGTGAGAACGGCTGTTCTACTTCCTTTTCCTCGGCATTATACCACACTCTGCCCTGCTTGTCAATACCTTTTTGCAAAAAAGTTTTTCTTTTTTTGAACCTTCCCCAAGCGCTGTCCGTCCCTCAAGAAACTTTTTCTTGGCAAATTTTTTCTATGAGCAAACTGCACAAAAGCACAGTGCCCGCCGCGCCCCCAAAAAAGGCGAGCGATAAAAGTCAATCACCGCAAAGGAAAGCCGCAGGTGCGACACGGGGTACGACACGATGTCGCACGACGAAATGTCGCGGTAAAAGCACGCGAAAAATGTAAAAATATTAAGATTTTGTTGGAAGCATCAACCTTTTGAACGAAAATTGACGCAAAGATTCGTCACTTTTGCCCTCTTTACAAACCGATGCGGATGCGTTATAATAGTCGGGCAGTCAAACATGTGTCCCCCCGACCGTATTTGCCTGCCAATCCCCCAGCACGGCGTCTTCGCCCTCCGCGAGATATCAAGCTTATGATACTCCATAGCGCGGAACGGACACTGCCGTGCTCCTTTTTTATTTCACCAATTGTACAAAAAGCACTCAGCCACGTACGGAATTATATATAAATTGTAAAAAAATAAAAATAGGGGTGGAAATCTCGTTCCGTTTATGATATAATGTTATGAAATGGCGTCGCGCACCGCGGACAGCCATAAAAACCAATGATCCACCGAAAGGATAAACGATAGATATGCCTCAATACATAGAAAAAGCCGAAAAAATGTCGTTGCCTCTGCTGGCACTGCGCGACACCGTCGCCTTTCCCGCAGGACTTCTGAATTTTGAGTTGACCGACGAGGTCGACGTCCTCGCCGCAAAAAGCGCATCCGCGATGGGCGGTCTGATGGTGCTCGTTGCCGAGGTGCCCGAGGGCGTGGATGACATTGCCCTTGCCGAGCCGCTCGACACCGACGACAGCGACAGCGATAGCGATCTTCCCGAGCATCTGCTCTCCGACATTCTTCACAACGTCGGTATCGAGGAAGCTGGCGCCTCCGAGGAGGAGTCCAAGCCGCCGCTGTACTCCGTCGGCACCGTTGTCCGCCTCAAGCAAATGGTCAAAACGCCCGAAAAGCAGGTGCGCATCATTGTGGAGGGTGTCTCCCGTGCCACGCTGCTATCGGTCAACGAGGAGGGCCCCTTCCCCACGGCCGATCTGATCGCCAAGGTCATCGCGCTTGGTGATGCCGACGATCTGCAGGCACGCGCCTACCGTCACACGCTCCTCGAGACGCTGAAGGATCTGTCCAAGCTTCTGCCCGCGGGCGTTGAGGATATGATGAACGTCGCCAACACGCTGCACGACCCCGGTCAGCTTGCCGACTTTATCGCCGCCAACGTGCTGGTCAAGGTCGAGGACAAGCAGGAGATCCTCGAATGCTACGAGCCCTTCCCTCGCGTCGACCGTCTGCTCCGACTTCTGGAGGATGAAAAGGAGCTGCTTACGTGTGCCGCCGATATTCATCGCAAGGTCAATATGCGTCTGGCACGCAACCAAAAGGAATTTTATCTGCGCGAGCAGATCCGCGTCATTCAGGACGAGCTGGGTGAGGGTGCCAACAGCGAGACCGAGCGTTACGAGCACGCCATCCGCGAGCTGCATCTGCCCGAGGAGGTCGAAAAGAAGCTGCTCAAGGAAAACGAGCGACTGGCCAAGACGCCCTTCGGATCGTCCGAGGCAAGCATTTTGACGGGGTATCTTGACACCGTGCTTGAGCTTCCCTGGAACGCACGCACCGAGGACCGCGTCGACGTTGCGCTCGCCAAGCAGATTTTGGACGAGGACCACGACGGCATCGACAAGGTCAAGGATCGCATTCTGGAATACCTTGCCGTCAAGCAGCTGCACCCCGAGCTGAAGAATCAGGTGCTGTGTCTGGTCGGCCCTCCCGGTGTGGGTAAGACCTCGGTTGCCGAGTCCATCGCCCGCGCAATGAACAGAAAATACGTACGCGTGTCGCTGGGCGGCGTGCGCGACGAGGCGGACATCCGCGGTCACCGCAAGACCTACATCGGCGCGATGCCCGGACGCATTATTACCGCGCTGACGCAGGCGGGCGTTCGCAACCCCCTCATTCTTCTCGACGAGATCGACAAG
>JAGBTR010000267.1 GCA_017631215.1 Clostridia bacterium
CTTGAAGGTCACGGGACCGATGGCATTGTCATTGTTCTTGTGGAATTGGAACTCCTTCAGTTTCATCGTGCTACTGACGTTATTGAAGCATCCGAGCGGGATCTCGAAGCGGTTCCAACCATCTACCAGTGTGATGTCACTCCACTCAGCCAACTGAGCAAGCGATGCAGAGAGAGTCAAACTCTTATCCGTGCAGACCAGCACCATCTTCCAGTTGCTGTTCACATCAGCCTTAGCGACATCGGAGATGTACAGATCAAAGTTAAGAGCCGTCATTCCCGTAAAGGTAATGTTCGGCAAGCAGTTGAACTTGAAACCGTACCTATTGGTTGCACCAGCCGCAAAATCCATGCACACTGCCTGAGAGGCACTTTCATAGTACAGCGGAGCGGAACTAATGTTTCGCCACTGAATACCGTTGCGGCGATTGCTTCCTGCCAACTCGTCATAGGTACAATCTGCCGTGGGCATATTGTCTTGAGATATAACAGGAACAAACTCAGTTGTCGGAAGCGCGGTTGCTTCTGCTGCCGAGGTGGAAAACACCATCATAGGCACAACCATCAGCACGGCAAGAAGAAGCGCTAGAAATTTTTTCATTTTTCTTTCCTCCCTGATTTTTTATTGCATTTTTGCAATGCAGGCAAGCAAATTCGCCATATCTTATCAACAAAACACAGCATCACCCACTTGTACGCTTCTATCATATCATAATAGTGCACTATCGTCAACCCCACGCAAAAAAATCAAACAAATACGCAATCAATTGTGTGATATACGCAATGTGATATTATCAAAAACAGCCTGCTATACTGCAAAAGCAGGCAACAGGCTGTTTGGTTTTCCGCAAGGTCAGAGCAAGATGCAGATCAGACCGTTGCTTCCCTCGTTGATGATGCGCTCAAGCGTGCCCGACAGCCGCTCGCGTGACTCGGCGGGCATATGGTCGAGCTTGGCGTGCAGTCCCTCGTTGACCAGCTCATAGAGCGTCTTTCCGAACAGATTCGACTGCCAGATGGAGGCGGGGTCGCTCTCGAATTCCTTCATCATATATTTGATAAGATCCTCCGATTGCTGCTCGGTGCCGACGATGGGATTGATCTCGGTCTCGATGTTGGCACGGATCATATGGATGGACTGCGCCGCCGCGCGAAGGTGCACGCCGTAGCCGCCCGTCTGCTTGACGATCTCGGGCTCCTCCAAGTGCAGATCCTGCACCTCGGGCATCACGATGCCATAGCCGCTCTCGTTGACCGAGCGCAAGGCGTCCGCGACCTTATCGTACTCCTTTTTCATCTCGGACAGCGAGCAAAGAAGGCGCAGAAGCGATTCCTCACAATCCACCTCAAAGCCCGTCATCTCGCTCATCACGCGATAGAGCATCCCTTCTCGCGGTGTAACCGCAACGTGCGCGCGGCCTTGACCGAGATCCACGCGGTCAACAGCGGCCTCCTCCACGTATTCGTTGTCGCCGAGCGGTGCAAAGCAGGGCTCGATATCCCCTGCCCGTCTGACGCCCTGCGCGCATTGACGCACGGCATTTTCGAGCGATTGACGGATGCGGTGGGTCGGCTCAAGCACCTCAATCCACGCAGGCAGACTGACCGCAATCTCGCACACGGGAAATTCGTGCAGTACCATCTCGAGAATATGACGAATATCCTCGCCGTTAAGGTCAAGACAATTGACCAGTGCCACGGGGACGTCATACTTGGCCTCCAGCTCATAGGCGAGCTGCACCGCGCTCTCGGCGGCAGGATTGGCGGTGTTGAGAATGATGGCAAAGGGCTTGCCCAGCGCCTTGAGCTCGCTCACGATGCGCTCCTCCGCTTCAACATAGGACGCGCGCCCGATCTCGCCGATGCTACCGTCCGTCGTGACCAGCATACCGATGGTCGCGTGCTCGTGGATGACCTTATGCGTGCCAAGCTCCGCCGCCTCGACGAAGGGCATAGGCTCCTCCTGCCACGGTGTGCGCACCATACGGGGCTGTCCGTTCTCCTCTGTACCGAGCACCTCGGGGATGAGATAGCCCACGCAGTCAACCATACGCACACGCGCGTTCGCACCGCCCTGCAGCGACAGCGTCACCGCCTCGTCGGGGATAAATTTGGGCTCGGTCGTCATAACTGTCCTGCCGCCCGCCGATTGGGGCAGCTCGTCTCTTGCGCGGTCGCGCGCATAGCCCTCAGGCAGACTCGGCAGGACCAGTGCCTCCATAAACCGCTTGATAAAGGTGGATTTTCCCGTTCTGACCGGCCCCACCACGCCGATGTAGATATCCCCGCCCGTCCGCGCGGCGATGTCTTGGTAGATCGAATGCTCCGCCATCATTTTCCTGTCTCCTTTCTCGCCGCGCTCATATACGCGGATACGTCATTGCAATGTATGCGATGCGCACGGAGAATATGACAAACAGAAAAACACCCACCGCAAAGGCGATAGGTGTTTGGTTGTTTTTTATGACGGAACAAGCACGCGCCGAGGCAGGAGAGGTACCTTGAGACGAGCGCAAGGGGAGGGCGAATAACTATCACCTTATGAGTGCAGATATGCCAGCCACTCCGTCTTTAGAGAGCTATAATCCTTTCCAAAGGTTCCTGCCACATCCTGCGTATGGTATGCCTCAAATACAGTATCGACTCCGTACACATCAACGAGATAGCAGATCAAAGACGTTGCCTGTTCATACGAAAGTTCGCCGCCAACTGCGTCGCATTCCTTTCGGTTGATCGTCTGATACGCATCTCCAAGTGTGACGTATTCCCCCAATTCAAGCTCTACCCTTGCCATTGCATCATGATACAATCGAAGATCGAAGGTCGCCGCCTGGTCGATGGCGCCGCCTTGCTCGGTGTAGATCTCGTATACCTTTCCATATACCTCTTTAAAAGCAGCATTACCGTCAAGATATCCCAACTCTGCCATTTTCAGCATTTGGATATACGATGCCGCGATCTGAGCATTAAAACCAAGCGAACGACCAAGATAATTGCAAATGCCCTCGCTGAGCCAAATGTTATCGTTTTTACTGACCCCCATAGCGTGGACAGCCTCATGGAGCGCAGAGGTCGAATCGTTGACATAAATATCTCCATTGGGGCGCGTTTGAGAATAAGGACTTCCATCAAAGGTCATATAGTAATGGATTTCTCTGTCCACATCCAAGCCTGCATCCAAACCGTTCTCCCTCATATACTCAATCAACTGAAGCAAGCCTGTTGTGTTATGATAGAGGAAACCGTGATACTGCGACGGGCTCCCAACAGAAAAATCCTTGAAATAATAGGTCACGCTACCGATCGTCATTTGATACTGATGCGTATCATCTGATGAAAAATTCATCCCCGCGAGAAAGGCTTCGATCTCTGGAAGCTGTCCATACGTCATATCCAAACCAAGAGATCTCAAATATGCCGTTTTATACTCGCAACGCTTTTCCATATCAAGCAAGGCCTTCGCGCCATAGTTATCACATATAAAGGCGAACAACGCCTCGGCGATCGGGATACTGGTCTGCTCATCATATTCAAACATATGATCGTACAGCGTTAGATAGGTCATATTTGCCGCGTCTGAGAAAAAAGCTGTCAGATCTTGGGGCTCTTTCTTTGACTCATAGGCAGACAAGCCGTATGCAAGCCACGCCTCGTCACTCTCGCGAACAGCTTCAAAGGGATCTGCCGACGGCGGTGTCGGCGCATCATCGCTTGGAGTACCTTCGGGAGTCTCGTTGGAAGGATCAGATGGCACGCGAGCGCAAGCTGTAAGCAATATCGCGACAGTCAAGAGTATGGCGATCAGACTGGTTTTCAACTTCATCGTTGTATCTCCTTTGTAAATAGTAATTGATACCTCTTTATATGATGTGCAGATCTTCTCGCATCTTCTGTGCGATCCTCCGCCCCATTTCTGTATGCCCGTAGGTGGAGGGGTGGATCATATCGGCGGCAAGCAGCGACAGCTCGGTCACGATATCACGGCCGCGGATATAATAAAGATGATCGCAAGCCAGTGCCTTGGCGATGCGCTCGGATGCACAGATGTAGGCGTTTTGCCGCTCGTGCCACGGATCGTGCGGCAGGTCGAACGAGCAAGCAAAGTTGCTGATGAGCACGACGGGCTTGCCGCGACTCAACGCCCGCTCGACCACGTAGGTCGCACGGCCCTGTTCGACCACAGAATTTTTTACCTGAAGCGACTCATCGTAACATCTCCGTTTTTCCGCATTGGAAAGCACGTTGAAGGCTTCGACGAGAAGCTGAAATTCCTGTGTTTTTTCCGGCGAGTTCCCAAAAAGGTCAGGATGACACGTCTTGGCTTTTTTGTAATACGCCTTTTTCAGCGTTTCAAAGCTGCTCTGAGGATCAATTCCTAATAAATCGTAATAGTTCATATGTCAGGAAC
>JAGBTR010000268.1 GCA_017631215.1 Clostridia bacterium
GCGGCTTCGAGCGCGATGCGCGACCGTCGTTCGGTTTTTCGCTCTTCGGCATCGGGACGCATACGGACGATGCAATGCTCACTTTCAAACGGCACGATCGTGCATGCACCGCATTCCACCGCCTTTTGTATGATGGTGTCCAGCTTGTCTCCTTTGGGAAGCGCTTGATAGAGCGTGACGTCAAAGGGGGGCTCGGTTTCACACGGGCGTTCCGAGATCACACGTGCCAGCACCTTGCGATCATCCTCGAAGGAAACAAGCTCGCATTCGTATTCCGCACGTCCGTCGCACAGCGTGACCGTCTCACCGGCAGCCATTCGCAACGAGCGCGCGATGTGATGCGCATCCTCGCCGCACAGCGTGACGATACCGTCATCCAGCTGTTGCTCGGTAATAAAAAATCTGGGCATCGCGTTCCCTCCCTCGTCTAATTTTGCGCCTTCGGCCGTGCAGCTTTGACGCAGCAGAAATGATTATACTACATTTTAACTAATTTGTCAAATGCTTTTTTGTGCTTTTTTACAAGAAACCCAACATTTTTTACGATTTGCCGGCTTTTTCATCGTGTTTTGAAGGAAAAATCACCAAAAAAAAGGAAACGCTCCAAACAGAGCGTCTCCTTTTTGTGATCATTATGCGAGCGTGCGTTTGTGCAGGACGGGGATGCGGAGCACCAACACGGCCACGAGCGGTGTGATGATCATTTCGGGGATCATATAACAGCCGTTATACACGACCGAATACAATAGCGCAAGCGAACCGCCGTGGAACGTTTCAAGCACTGCGCGACCGATCCAGTTGTAAATGCCATCGAGCGTAAAGAACCATTCCGCCCACGCGCCGTAGAAGATGGCACCCGATACGATATGGCAGAGATAACGCGCCGCGAGTGCCACGACACAGCCCAGCACCAAGGCCTTGCCTGCCGTCATTTTTTTGCGGAAGATGCCGCCAAGACCGAGCACGGTATAAGCCAGAATATAGTCAATGAAGCAAATGAGCAGTGCCGCCCATAGCTGCATACCGCCCTCATCGACGGGCAAGAACAGCCCTGCAACGGTCGAATGACCAAGCAGCATCTGGATGAGCGAGTATACAAAGCCCGTCAGAAGTCCCCAGCGCGTGCCGTAAAGATAGGCCACAAGGATGACGGGAAGCATACCTGCGATGGTGATACCGCCGCCAAAAGGAAAATTAAATGGCGGAACGGGAATGAGCGAGCAGACGAAGGAAATGACCGTCGCGAGTGCGACCATCATACCCGACTCGGTCAGTCTGCGAGCCCGAGCCGTGCGTGAGAATTGTGTGTGTTGCATAGTGCACCTCCTAAAAAATAAAACCGCACGAAAACTCCGTGCGGCAGTATTTTTCGGTTCGTTTGCAAGGCAAACAATACACTCAAAAAAGCTCCCTACGCCGGCATTATCCGTATCAGGTTAAGGGTTCAAGGTCCACGCCTCATCTCAGCCGATTTCTCAGCACCCCTGTTTTTATGCGGTTCTTGCGCTTATTATACTCCCCTTTTCTGCTTTTGTCAAGCAGTTTCGAAAAAAATCTTCTCTTTTGCCGACATACCTTGACAGATGAGGTATCTTGTGATATAATGACCACACAAGAGAAAGAAAGGAGACCCCAATGTCTATCGCAGCAGATCTGATCCGAGGGCACACCGACGCTATTATTCTCTCGCATCTAATCCACCGTGACAGCTACGGATATGAGATCAACAAATCCATTCTTGGGCGATCCGATCATCGGTACGAGCTCAAGGAGGCCACGCTCTACACCGCATTCAAGCGGCTGGAGGATGCAGGTTACATTGTTTCCTATTGGGGAGACGAGAAGGTCGGTGCACGGCGAAAATACTATTCCATCACACCGGCGGGACGCGAGGCGTATGAAAAGCAGCTGAGCGAATGGCTCGCGACGCGTAACATCATTGACAAATTACTTGGTACGGAGGATTCTACATTATGAGTGAGGTTAATATGCAAGCGAAAATTCACGCTCACATCGATCGGCTGTTTGCAAGCGTGCCCGCCGACGAGCGAGTCAGCGAGGTCAAGCTGGAGCTTTATATGAATACCATCGACCGCTACAACGACCTTGTAAACGAGGGAAAATCTCCCGACGAGGCCTATGCGGAGGTGATCGGCGGCATTGGTGATGTGGATGAGATCCTGGATTCGCTCGGCTATCCGACACAGCAAGAAGCAAGCCCCAAAAAGGAACGCCGCGCAAAAGGACGTCGCAAGCTGATCTACGATCATTTTTGTAACGTTTACTGGATGTTCGTACTCATTCTCTACTTTACGCTCAGCTTTGCTACGGGCGCATGGCACATTACGTGGATGACCTTTCTGATCGCCACCGCCTTGCTCAAGGCCATTCGTGCCTTTCTGGATATCCGCTATGCAGGAAAGCCCGACCTGCCCTACCAGCCCACCAAGGAGCAAAAGAAGCTTCGAGCCACGGCAAGCAGCATACTTTGGTTGCTTGTGCTGATCGTATATTTTGCTGTCAGCTTTATCAGCCACGCGTGGTACATTACGTGGAACATCTTCCTGCTTGGCAGCGCACTGGAATCGCTGCTCTCTATCCATTGCATTATGAAAGACACGTGCAACGAGCAGAAAGAGGTGCAACAATGAAATTCACTGCTTTTTTGCGTTTGATCTTGTGGTCAGCCGTTACCATTGTGCTGATTATGCTCACCATCGGTGTGGCAAGCGGTACCATGGCGGTCAAATGGATCGATTTTTCAAAATTAAATGAGGATTGGAGCTTTGGAATGTCCGGATTGATTTATAAAGACGCTCATCTATACACGGAAGGCAACGCCGAGATCGACGATACCGTTCGCAATATTGACGTGCGATGGACGGTCGGCACGGTCAGTGTGTCTCCCTACGAGGGCGACACGTTGCGCGTTTATGAAAAGACCCCCAACGAAAACGCCAATCTGCGGCTTCATTGGTACTACGAAAACGAAACGCTTCACATTCAGCCCTGCGCCAGCAAGCGTATGTTGGGATTCGTTTCGTGGGGAGAGAAGGATCTGGTCATCGAAATCCCGTATTCGATGCTTTCCGATCTGTATCACCTGACTCTTAAGAGCACCTCGGCGACCGTTTCCCTCTCGCACCTGACGCTTCAAGAGGTCTTTTTGAGCTCGACAAGCGGCGCCGTCACGCTGAGTGATGTCACGGTCAACGAGCTCGAGCTCGACTGCACCAGTGGCGACGTGCTTCTCAGCGCGGTAACGGCAAAAGAGGTGGAGCTTGATTCGACGAGCGGCGATATCAAGGTGATGCAGGTGGCAGCAAACGAGATGGACGTTTGCTCGACGAGCGGTGTGGTTTCCGTTCTTGAGGTGACCGCAGACGCTTTGGATATTGATACGACGAGCGGTGACGTCTCGCTAAGGGACACCGTTGTCAAGGAGTTGAGCATCGACACGGCCAGCGGCGACGTGAACGGAGAAGGCTTGAATGCACGTACGATTGCGCTTGACGCCACAAGCGGCAACAGCAGCGTAGCGGGTGTATTTGAAAACGTAACGGCCGAGAGCACGTCGGGAGATCTCTTCATCTCCTCATCCATCACGCCTAGTCGCTTGAAGGCGTTTACCACCAGCGGCAACGTGGACGTGCGTTGTCCCGAGGGGAA
>JAGBTR010000269.1 GCA_017631215.1 Clostridia bacterium
CAAGTGCGCCCTATGCCCTGCCCCGCGTGGATGCGACGGACAACGGTCGCGTGCTCCGCGTGGTGGGCGGTCGCTGGGTGGCGGCGGATGCGACGGCACTCGTCTCGCGCGTCTACACCTACTCGTTCACGGTGGGCGAGGCGGACGAGAGCATCTATCTCACGCCCACGTCGACGAGCAACACCAACGCCACCTGCCGCTTTTGCGACGGTATGCGCTCGATGGTCTACCGCTATCACATCGCCAATGCGGCGCTGGTGCGTCAGATCAGCTGGACGACCAACATCGGTCAGCAATACCGCCTTGAGTGCTCGCAGGATGGGGTCAACTGGACACTGCTCGAGGATGCGGGGACCGAGTGCCGCGCATTTGAGCGTCGGACGTATGATCTGACCGACGTGCTCAACCTGCTGGCATTCGACGAGGTCTACATCCGCATCTCGGATTCCGATCCGTCCGACGGCTTTGGCGGTGCGATCAAGCGCGAGCGGGTGGATCTGCACGTGGAGCGTGTGGAGCCGTCCATCCACCTTTAAGGAGGTGAAGGAATGGAGATGATCACACGCAAGCTGACCTCGCGCAAGCTGTGGATGTCGGTCGCGGCCTTTGTTTCGGGCTTGATCGTGGCATTCGACGGCTCGGCGGCGGTGGCGGAGACGGTCTCGGGCTGTATCATGGCGGGGGCGGCGGTCGTTGCCTACGTGCTCGGTGAGGGGCTGATCGACCGTGCGGCGGCAGGACAGCACGCAAGCGAGCAGGAGGCGGACGAGGGCGAGGGCTGATCGATCGCGCGGCGGCATAGATGCCCTTTGTTTTCCACCTCATCAGTCACCGACGCGGGCGTCGGCGACAGCTTCCCCTCAAGGGGAAGCCTTGGCGGGGGCGGACTTTTAGAGATCCCGATGCAAAATAAAAGAGGGGCTACCGCATATGCGGTAGCCCCTTTGGGGCGATACGTCTCGCTCACCTAAGGATTATGTACCTTTCGATTCGTACCGTTAGAGATTATGTTCGATGCCGAATTACTCTGCCGACTTCTTCTTCTTGACGACGATCAGAACAACAACACCTGCGATGACGACGACTGCAACAACGATGATGATGATCAGAGTTGCGTTGCCACCCTCCTTGGGCTCGTCGGGCGTGGTGGGCTCGTCGGGCGTGGTGGGCTCATCGGGCGTGGTGGGAGTCTCGGGCTCAGCAGGAGTCTCGGGCTCTGCGGGAGTCTCGGGCTCAACAACAGGAGGATTCTCCTCGAAGTTGGTGATAGCAGCCTCAGCGGTCTCCAGCTTAGCCAGCATATCAGCATTGACGAAGGTCTTTGCCAGGTCGGTGAGCTTATCGTAAGCAGCTCTTGCGCCCTGAACCTTAATCTTCATCGAGACGTAGTTATCAGCGGTAACCTCATCCAGCTTGCTGATTCTGTCGTCGATCTTAGCGGCATCTTCCTGAGCCTCAGCGGCCTGGACTGCCTGATAATCGGACATACGGAAGTTATCGAACTGCAGTGCAACGGAAGACTCGGTGCCGAGCTTCAGGCAGTAGAAGCGGATGAAGTTGACGTTTGCGAGATTGATAGCAGCATCTGCGGGGATGGGCAGGATGATGTGGTTCCAACCAACAACGATCTCGCCGCCCTTGTTCTGCTCCTGGATAGCCTTAATGGACCAAGACTTCTCCTCCTTATCGGGAGCACCGCCAGAGGTGATCTCGAGCTGGTTGGAGCCGTGCGTAGCCTCGAAGATTGCGAGGTCGGAGACGTACAGATCGAACTCAAGGGTATCGTAGCCGGTAGCATCAACAGCCTCGAAGGCGATGGGGTTGATGGAGTCCTCACCGGGGTTGAGGATGAGAAGCAGCGAGCCGAAGCCGCCGGTCTTGTTCTCCTCGTCCAGCGTGAACTTGGTACCTGCGGGAACCTCGTTACAGCCGAAGATCGAGACGGAGTGCTCATCGGGAGCGATCTCGGTCTCGTTTACCTTCTTGGACTGCAGAGCAGCAGCATCGTCCTTATTGGTAACGAAGTACAGGGGACGAGCGTCTGCGATAGCGCGGCTGTGGTAGTTACCGTTAACGAAGGTCAGGCACTTCTGGATAGCACCGTCACCAGCGCCCTCGGCATTGACAGCGGGAACATCACCCAGGTTGACGCAGATATCCAGACCGATGGAATCACCCTCGGTGGGAATGAAGGAGAAGCAGGTAGCGAAAGGAAGCTCGATCTCGTAGATGACGTGTGCGCCATCACGGGTGACCTTTGCGTTCTGCTCGGTCTGATCGAACCAGCTGGGATTGTGCGAAGCCGTAGGATCCTCGACCTTCTTGGAGTTCAGGATGGGGTAATCCTTGCTGGGAGCAGCAGGGTTCTTGTTGGTGCTGAAGTTTCTCTGCAGGGTGTTACCCGCCATATCGATAGCAAGACCCAGGTCGGTGTTGTCACCGCTCTTGAAGTCAAAGATGCCGAGCTGGAGGCAGAATGCCTGCCACATACGGAAGGGTGCCAGACCCTCAGGGAAGTTCCAGCCAAGGATGTTGGTGTCAACGCAGACGTACAGGGCGGTATCCGTCCAAACGGCATAACCCTTTGCGTAGTTCTCCTCGACGTGGACCAGAGCCAGAACGTCATCGAGGTTCTCGGAGGTGTCCTTGGTGAAGAACCAGTTCGTAGACTGGGTGTAATCACCGATCTGCTCTTCGGTCGCATCGGGACCAAATGCCTCATAGTAGAAGATGGGCTCGCCGTATGCAGCGTCAACAGCACCGTCGACGGTGATAGCGCCGGCCTCAACCTTGAGTGCGCCGTAGTACGCGGGGCTGTACAGGTCTGCCGAAGCAGTCACTGCGAGGACGACCGCGAGAATAGCTACGAGCATGATTGTCAAAAGCTTTTTCATTGTTTTTTCCTCCCCAATGAATAGAAATATTCTTGGCGCGGCCGCGCGCCGTCCCGGTGAGAGGAATGTGCGCGACCTTGCCGATCATGATACGCTGTATCACTGGTGTCATTATAGCACACCGCTCTTGGTTTTGCAAGCGTTTTTTCGCATTTTTTTATTAACAATTATTAATAATCATCGGGTTAAACAAAACAGGATCGGTTTTTTTGGTGATATTGACGAAAACGGAAGGGCGTTTTTACAACCGCGCCGCCAAAACGAAAATAACGGCCAAGAGCGAGCGCCCTTTGCCGTTATTTTCGATCATTTTACGCCGCGACGGCGTTATTTGCCTTGCGCAGGATCAGCTGCATTGCCACCACGACGCCGAACAGACCGAAGCCGATCAGGTCGGTCACGACGCCGGGATAGATGAGCAGCAGACCGCCGACCACGCTGATGGCTCTCTGCCACCACGGCATACGGTCGAGGAGGTAGCCCTCCAGTGCCGCCGCGACAGCGAAGATGCCGATGAGCGACGAGATGATGATCAGCACGAAGCTTGCCACGGTGACGTCACCGATAAACAGCATCTGGGGATTGAGCGCGAAGATGTACGGCACGATGAAGGCGCCGATGGCCAGCTTGGTTGCCGTAAATGCCGTCCTCATCGGGTTGGCTTGCGCGATGGCGGCACCCGCATACGCCGCAAGCGCGACGGGCGGGGTCAGGTCGGCAACGATACCGAAATAGAAGACGAAGAAGTGAGCGGCGATCATCGGAACGCCCATCTGCACGAGAATGGGCGCGCAGGTGGCGGCCATGATGCAGTAGTTGGCGGTCGTGGGAACGCCCATACCGAGGATGATGCAGCACAGCATCGTCAAAAACAGCGCGATGATGAGGTGGTTGCCTGCCAGCGCGACGATACCGTTGAACAGCATATACGCCAGACCCGTCGAGCTGATGACGCCTGCGACGATGCCCGCGACACCGCACGCGACGGCGACGGTGATCATACCCTGACCGCCCGCGGCGAGTGCTTCAAGCAGACGCTTGGGCGTGATGCGGTTGCCCTTATTAAAGAGGCTGACCACGATGGCCACGACGATGGCGATGGCGGCGGCGTAGGCGATGGAGCGCTTGCTCGTACCGACAAGGTAGATGAGCAGCAGAAGGGGCAGCAGGAGGTAGGTCTGCTTGAGCAGCGGCTTGAGTCGGGGCAGCTCCTCGCGGGTCAGACCGCGCAGGCCCTCTTTCTTGGCCTCGAGGTGGACGGTGATGAAGACGCCCGCGAAGTACAGAACGGCGGGCAGGATGGCGCGCACGACGATGCTGCTATACGAAGCACCGACCGTCTCGGCCATCAGGAAGGCGGCCGCGCCCATGATGGGGGGCATGATCTGACCGCCCGTCGAGGCAGATGCCTCTGCAGCGGCGGCGAACTCGGGCTGATAGCCCGTTTTTTTCATCAGAGGGATGGTCACAGCGCCCGAGCCGACGGTATTGGCGACCGACGAGCCCGACACCATGCCCTCCAGTGCCGACGCGACGACGGCGACCTTGGCAGGACCGCCCGAGAAGCGACCGACGAGGGCGTTGGCGATATTGATAAAGAAGTCTGCGATGCCCGTACGCTCAAGGAAGGCACCGAAGATGATGAACATCACGATGTACTTGGAGCAGACGTTGACGGGCGTGGAGAGGATACCCTCCTTGGAGTAGAACAGCACGCGCACGTTTTCGGTCACGCGCGCCCAGGTGTTGGGGTTGGTCGAGCCCCAGATCAGTGCGTAGACGAGCAGCACGCCCGCGACGCAGAGGATGGGCAGACCGACACAGCGGCGGCAAAGCTCAGCCAGGCACGCGATGCCGATCACGCCGATGATGACCTGATAGGTGTTGATATTGAAATTTCGGATGATATCGTTGGCAAAGATGGCAAAATACAGAAACGAGCCCGTGCCGAGCACCATCAGGACGATATCATACCACGGCAGGTGGTTGACCCTCTGCACACCCTTACGGGCGGGGAAAACCAGATAGCCGATGAGCACGATGAACGCCATAAAGGTGGTCAGTCGCACCTCATCCTGCAAGGTTGCGAACAGCGCGACCCAGATGCAGTACAGCGAGAAGATCGCCAGCACGCAGTTGACGATCACGCGCGGCACGCCCTCCCACAGACGCGTATTGGACTCGCGGTCGAATTTCTTCATGACCGATTCGAGGTCCATCGGCTCCTGCACGTTCACCGTTTCTTTTTTCTTAAAAAACGACATAGGAAAATCCTTTCTTCAGTATTCACAAGGAAAGTGGCTGCGGCGGTTGGCGTCGCAGCCACATAAAGGCAATGGGATAAGATCACTCGGTCACGACCGTGATGCCCTTCTCTGCGAAGTACTTAGCGGCACCTGCGTGGAAGGGAGCGGTCATACCGTCGGTTGCGTTCTCAAGGGACAGCTCTGCGCCCTTGGCGTGTGCGGCGGTGATGGCGTCGATGTGATCGAAGATGGCAGCGGTGATGTTGTAAACCTCATCCTCGCTTGCCGATGCGCTGACGATCAGCGTTGCCTTGACGGTCACCGTCTCAACGTCCTCGGTCTGGCCCTCATAGGTGCCTGCGGGGATCTTGTAGGTGGTGTAGAAGGGGCAATCGGTCATCAGCTTGGCGGCGATGTCACCGTCGATGGGAACGAGGTATGCATCGTTGGTGGTGCAAAGCTCGGTGATGGCGGGCGTGGGTGCGCCTGCAACGATGAAGGCGGCGTCGATCTTGCCGTCCTTGAGCGAGTCGGTGCTGTCACCGAAGGACTGGTACTGTGCCTTGATATCGTTCTCGGTCAGACCTGCGGCAGCCAGCACGTCGATGGCGTTGAAGTAAACGCCCGAGCCTGCGGCACCGATGGAAACGGACTTACCTGCCAGGTCTGCCACGCTCTTGATCTCGGGATCCATCGTGATCAGCTGGACAGCCTCGGCGTACAGACCGCCGAGGGTGCGGAAGGAATCGATCTTGCCCTCGGTCTCAAACGAGCGCTCACCTGCCCAAGCGTAAGCCATAACGTCCGACTGGACGGTGGCGAGCTGGTAGTTGCCGGCATCGATGCCGAGGATGTTGGCCTTGGAGCCGTCGGTCGAAACGACGTTAACGGTCGTACCCGTCACGCTCTTGATGTGCGAGCCGAGGATACCGCCGTAGGCGTAGTAGGTGCCCTGAGGGCCGCCCGTGCCCATCGTCATCTTTGCGCCGCACGAAACGAGCGCGAACAGCATCAGGATGGCAAGAGCCAGAGAAAGAAGCTTTTTCATAGTGGTTGGTCTCCTTTATGAGTCGAATTGTATATTTGTATACATTATACTACAAACAAGATTTTTTTGCAAGAGCGAAATGAAAAAAATTCATCATTTTAGCAAAAAACACAAAAAAGAGCGCCAAACCGATGGGTCTGCGCTCTTTTTTCGTTGATTTTGACCAAGCAGATGCAGCAAGGCGCGTCAATTCGGCGCGGTGCGCCGTCCGTGTGGCGCGTACTCAGCCCTTCCACTCGTAGTGCTTTTGCAGATACACCTGCGAGGGGGTTCTTTTGCGACCGAGCAACACAAGATAGCACATATCTCCCGGCTCGCTGCCGTCGTACAGCTCTATATAGTCGGCCCCCGGCACGGCGTAGGGAGAGTGGTTGCGAAAGTACAGATGATAGGTGACGTGCCCGTGCCTCCCTCCGCGCACGTGCCGACACTGCTTGTTCACGATCGCGTCCTCGACGACTGTGAATATTGAACGCAGTGTCAGGATCAGCTCGACAAGCAAATAGACCATACCAACGAGCAGCATCAGGTTCACGAGAGCCAAAAAGCACGTCAGGATACCAAAGCCTATAGAACTGATGGCAAGTGCGGTCACAAGTGAGAGCACGATCAGCGCCGCAACCATGCCCGGCAGCGTCAGTTTCAAGTCGAACAGAATATGCTTGCGGATCAGCTCGGGGGTCAGTTCCCTTTTGCGGGGAGACTCGTCATACATCGTCATCCTCCTCGGGGCTCTCCTGCCCCGCCATCGTGAATGGATCGCTCGGATCATCTGACGGCTCGGGCGGCAATGTTTTGAGCTTATAGCAGGCGTGGACGCCCAAGGCGAGGCAGATGACGACCCACACGTGGAAGATCAGATCCGTCAGGGCATCGGCGTCAAAGCCGCCCAGCCAGAGCATGATCAGCGTGTCGGCGGTCATGAGCACGAGCGCGGCGACGAGCCAGCCTCCGCGCCACTTGCCCGACATCACGTAGCACAGCACGTACAGCGCGAGCATCAACACGGCGATCACGATCGCGGCAATGAGGATCCCGTTGCCGAAAAACTCAAACGATTCAAATTCCTCACCGTAAAACTCGGCGGGAAATTTGCCGCACAGAAGCATGCCCATCAGCACGGTATAATAAGGCACGAAAACGGAAAACAGAAAATACGAATTGCCGCCGCTCGCCAGCAGGATGGCGTTGAGGACGGTGAGGGCGACCACGATCAGCAGATTGACGCGGGCAGAGTGGTAACGCGACGCCAGCCTCGCGTGGGGCGAGAACGGCTCGGTACGTTGCTTGTTGAATAGTCCCATAGTCAGACCTCCTTGGATGGATGAGGTGTCAGGTACGGTCACGCACCTCGTAAATCTTTTTCGAATAGACGAATTGGATACCGCCCTTTTTACCCACGACCAGGTAGAAGGGGTCGCCGATCGAGGAATACTCCCACACGCTACCGTCCCATTCCATATTGACCTCATATTTACCGAATTCGCGAAAATACATCATATATTTCAGTCGATGGTGCCGTCCGGTATACTCGAGCACCTCACGCATATTGATCAGCTCGTCCTCAACGATCAAAAAATCGTTGCTTTCGGTGCGTCCCAGCCGTCGAAAGCCGTCGATCAAGAGCACCACGATCGCCAGGATCAGCACATCACATAGGATGGGCAGGATATAGAAGAACCAATATTGGAAGAGAAAGAACAGGTTCGTCAAAGGGAGCACCGCGCACAGCGCGATCAGCCCCGGGAGCGACGCTCGGAAGCGGTTGTTCATTCGCTCGTGGATATCCCGCCGTGTGACGATGCTTTTCGTTTCTTTTTCCATCATCAAAAGCCGCGGATCAGGGACGCAGACCCATACCGCCCTCGAGCGTGAGCGTTTCGCCGTTCATATACTTGAAGTCGGGGTTGGCAAGCTGGACGCAGACGCGACCGATCTCGGTCTCGGGGTCACCGAAATGACCTGCGGGCGGCATTTTGACGTTGGCCTTGAAGGCGTCGGGATATGCCTTCTCAAACTGCTCGAGTTGTGCCGTCCAAGCCAGGGGGCAGACGACGTTGGTATTGATGCCGTCCTTGGCCCACTCGGTGGCGGCCACGCGCGAAAGACCGCGGATGCCCTCCTTGGCGGCGGCGTAGGAGCACTGTCCGTAGTTGCCGAACAGACCTGCGCCCGAGGCAAAGTTGATGATAGCGCCCTGCGTCTCCTTGAGGTAGGGGTAGCAGGCCTTCATATAATAGAAGGTGGCGTAGAGACCCGAATACATCGCGAGGTCGAACTGCTCGGTGGTGTGATCCTGAATGGCCACGCCCGAGGCAGATGCCTGCGCGTTATTGATCAGCACGTCGATGCGACCGAACTCCTTGATGGCTGCCTCGGCAACGCCCTTGGCGATGGTCTCGTTATCCGAGCCTGCGGCGATATCGGCGGCCAGTGCCAGAACCTTGATGCCGTACTTCGCCTCCAGCTCCTCCTTGGCCTTTTCCAGCTTGGCGACGTTACGACCCGTAATGACGAGGTTGGCGCCCTCCTTGGCGTAGGCGGTGGCGATGCCGTAGCCGATCGAGCCACAGCGTCCGTCGGACAGCGCGGCGTAGCCGACGCCCGTGATGATTGCGGTTTTACCTTTCAAAAAGCTCATATTTATTTCTCCTTTTATGAATTTACAAATTGGGGGGTAGGGGGGGAGATAGGGCAAGGCTAAATTATGTACATCTTCTTCCCTTTACCCTCACACAGCCGCTCCGCGGCGCGTTCGGGGCTGTACGTCTTCATTCTTTGCCTTGTGGCAAAGAACGAAGCAAGAAAACCGAACTCGGCAAGCCGAGTTCCCAGAGATTTTGCTTGCTCACTTGCGTGAGCATCGCGCAAGCGCGAACGCAAAACTCTTGCGGGGCTCTGCCCTTTGGATTCCCGTGGTGCTAAGCGTCAACTATCAATATTTCCGCCCCGAGGCAAAAATGTTTGTCAACATTTTTCCTCGGTTGCGAAAATGACCTTCGTTAAACTAAATTTCGCGTCGGGAAATCCAAAGATTCCCCTCCTACAAGGGTTCATTGATG